>HF986709.1:0-31418 GCA_000433175.1 Prevotella sp. CAG:1058 | reverse complement strand
GCCGACATTTCCGACAAGAAACCGACGATGAAGATAGTCAAGGTGTTCCACGGCAAGACCGGTGGCGGCTACCTGACACAGTTCTACCCCTACCTCGGCCCTGTTACTTATCTCGCGATAACCCAGGACGGTGAGGGACACTTCAAGTTCGTTGTGGCTGAAGGCGTCAACGAGGACGGCAAGATACTGTCGTTCGGCGACACAAACATGCGCACACGCTTCACCTGCGGTGCAAGGGACTTCGTTACACGCTGGAGCGAATGCGGACCGACCCACCACTTCGCCGCCGCTACCGGCCGCCACATAGACACGATACTGAAAGTCGCCAAGATATTCAACGTGCCGGTTGACATCGTGACACGATAATGTGAACGCTTTTTGGCGTACGCCATATTGGGCGGGACTGTATCAGGCAGTCCCGCCTTTTTATTTTTTTAAAGACTTAAGATGACGTCAATTTCATATTTTGTGCTAACTTTGCATCAAGGCGAAATAATAAGGAGGAAACAAAGAATGAAAGTATTACTGATTAATGGAAGCCCGCGTGGCAAGGGCAACACTTACATCGCATTGTCTGAAGTGGCAAAGGCCCTTGAGGGAAACGGGGTAGAGGCTGAAATTGTATCGATTGGAGCCAAGGCAGTGCAGGGTTGCATAGCATGCAACAAGTGTGCAGAACTAGGCCGGTGCGTGTTTAACGACACGCTATATAATACTGTAAGGGAGAAACTCGAGACTATTGACGGCATCGTAATCGGTTCGCCCGTATATTACGCTGGCCCCAACGGTTCGCTCTGCGCCTTCCTTGACAGGTTGTTCTATTCTGCTTCGTCGCTGTTGCGTTACAAGCCGGCTGCAGCCGTTGCGGTATGCCGGCGCGGAGGCGCGAGCGCCACGTTCGACCGCCTGAACAAGTATTTCACCATAAATAACATGCCCGTAGTGGCGTCACAATACTGGAACAGCGTGCACGGGCGCATGCCGGGCGAGGCGTCACAGGATGCCGAAGGACTCCAGACAATGCGCACCCTGGGGCGCAACATGGCATGGATGCTGAAGAGCCTGAAGAACTCAGGCTTGTCCGCACCTGAACGTGAGCCGGGAATAATGACTAACTTCATACGCTGATGAATAAACTTTGTGTTCCCAGAATGCAGTCAAATCTTGTAAGACAATGGATAACGGCCCTGCTCTTCATGCCGGTTTGCATCTGCAATGCGGTAAACCTGACAGGGCACGAAAATCAAATAAAGGATACAATTATGGAAGATAAAATTGTTGTTACACAGGAGTGGGACAAGGTATTCGCTCCCAGTAGCAGGGTGAACCACAGCAAGATAACGTTTCACAACCGCTACGGAATAACGCTCGTTGCCGACCTTTACATGCCGAAAGACACTGAAGGCAAGTTTCCGGCGATAGCTGTAAGCGGCCCGTTCGGAGCCGTTAAGGAGCAGGCATCGGGCCTGTATGCCCAGGAATTGGCAGGGCGGGGTTTCCTTACAATAGCATTCGACCCCTCGTTTACAGGCGAGAGTGGCGGAAGCCCGCGCTATGTGGCGTCGCCGGACATTAATACAGAAGATTTCTGTGCGGCTGTTGACTATCTGGCTTCGCGTGCCGACGTCGACCCTGAGCGTATAGGCATACTCGGCATCTGCGGCTGGGGCGGCATGGCAGTCAATGCGGCAGCTGTCGATACGCGGATCAAGGCAACCGTCGCATCAACCATGTACGACATGAGCCGGGTTACGGCCAATGGGTATTTTGACGCCGCCGACAATGAGGACGACCGCTACAAGCTGCGCTGCCAGCTTAACGCCCAGCGCACGGTCGATTACCGCAACGGTTCGTATGCACTGGCAGGAGGCGTGCCCGACACGCTGCCGGCAGACGCTCCGCAGTTCGTCAAGGATTACTATGCTTACTATAAGACCAAGCGCGGCTATCATAAGCGTTCGCTAAACTCTAACGGAGGTTGGAACGTTACCTCGTCGTTGTCGTTCCTTAACATGCCGCTGCTGTCATACGCAGCCGAGATACGCAGTGCCGTTATGCTGGTGCATGGCGCCGAGGCACATTCGCGCTACTTCAGCGAGGATACATACAAGAAGCTCAAGGGCGACAACAAGCAGCTCCTGATAGTTCCAGGGGCCAGCCATACCGACCTGTACGACAATATGGAAGCCATACCTTTCGACAAGATTGAGGCATTCTACCGCAAGTATCTGAAGTGACACACGCATGTCCATGTGACCGCCCTTGGTGGCGGTCACATGGGCTTTCACTACTCCTGTGGGGCTAGTCGGGGCGGCATGGGGCTTTGTCAGGTGCTGCGGCTTCAGCTTGAATGGTGTCAAATATGAAATATTTGGCCAGATATCCTTGTTTTACAAGACCTTTTCCTTATATTTGCAAAAGGTATGAAGAGCGGCATGCACGTTCTTGGGCAGCTGTTGCAGCTATTGTCCGCAACAGGCCTTGGCGGCATGGCTTGCCATAACCGGGAAACCATAATAAACCTCATGTGCTATGAAATACAAGTTATTAGTTCTCGATGTAGACGGAACGTTGCTCAACAATGAAAATGAAATAAGCAAACGCACGTTGTCAACCCTTATCAAGGCCCAGCATACGGGCGTGCGCATAGTACTCGCTTCGGGAAGGCCTACTTCCGGGATTTTGCCTTTCGCAAAGGCGTTGGAGCTTGACCATTTCGGCGGTTTCATCCTTTCTTACAACGGAAGCAAGGTCATTAAGGCCGATAGCGGCGAAGTGTTGTTCGAGCGGCGTATCAATCCTGAGCAGATACCTTATCTGGAAAAGAAGGCGCGTAAGAACGATTTCTCGATCTTTACTTACCACGACGACTACCTGCTGACAAATAATGCCGACAATATCCATGTGCGCAGGGAAGCTTGGCTGAACCATTTGAGGATTATGGAAGAGCCTGAATTCTCAATAGCCATCGACTTCGCGCCGTGCAAGTGCGTGCTGGTCAGCGACGACGAGGAAGCCCTGCGCGGTCTTGAGAGCCACTGGAAGCGCCGCCTTGCCGGCGTGCTCGACGTGTTCCCGTCGGAGCCTTACTTCCTCGAAGTTGTGCCGTTTGGCATCGACAAGGCCAACACCCTAGGCGTGCTTATGGAGCAGTTGGGTGTTACGCGCGACGAGGTGATAGCCATCGGCGACGGTGTTGCCGATGTGACAATGTTGCAGCAGGCTGGAGTAGGCGTGGCCATGGGGCATGCCCAGGACTCTGTGAAAATCTGTGCTGACTATGTTACGGCCTCTAACGAGGAAGACGGAGTGGCGCAAGCTGTCGAGAAACTTATCCTTTCTGAAGTGCGTGCTTCCGAGATACCGCTCGAATTCCTTAATGCCCAGACCAAGCATGCACTGATGGGCAACCTTGGCATACAGTACACTTACGCTTCGCCCGAACGCGTCGAGGCGACGATGCCTGTTGACGAGCGTACACGCCAGCCTTTCGGCATACTGCACGGCGGCGCCACACTCGCCCTTGCCGAAACCGTGGCAGGACTCGGCTCGATGGTGGCCTGCCAGCCGGACGAGATTGTCGTGGGCATGCAAGTCAGCGGCAACCATGTGTCTTCGGCACACGAAGGCGACACCGTGCGTGCCGTCGGCACCATCGTACACAAGGGGCGCTCATCCCACGTGTGGAATGTTGACGTGTTCACATCCACCAACAAGCTCGTGTCAAGCGTGCGTGTGGTTAACAGCATTCTTAAAAAGAGGTGAGCATTTGTTGCTTAAATATGCCTTTTTATGCGTTTTCTTGCGAAAAAATAGTATTTTTGCACATCAAAAAGACAAACGTATAAGAAAGGAAAATATTGATGGGAAAGATAATACTCACCGGCGACCGCCCCACGGGGCGTCTGCATCTGGGACACTACGTAGGTTCGCTGCGCCGCAGGGTCGAACTTCAGAACGAGGGCGACTTTGACCGAATGTTCGTCTTCATTGCCGATGTGCAGGCACTGACCGACAACGCCGATAATCCCGAAAAGGTAAGGCAGAACATCATAGAGGTGGCTCTCGACTATCTGTCGGCGGGACTTGATCCTGAAAAAGTTACCCTGTTCGTACAGTCAATGATACCCGAACTGGCAGAATTGACCGTATATTTCATGAACCTTGTAACTGTTTCGCGCCTTCAGCGCAACCCGACCGTGAAGACGGAGATACAGATGCGCAACTTCGAGACAAGCATTCCTGTGGGCTTCTTCACGTATCCTATAAGCCAGGCGGCTGACATTACGGCTTTCAAGGCTACCACAGTGCCGGCCGGCGAGGACCAGGAGCCCATGCTCGAGCAGACGCGCGAGATAGTAAAACGCTTCAACAACATTTACGGCGAAGTGCTCGTTGAACCTAAGATAATGTTGCCTACCAACTCTGTGTGCTGCCGACTGCCGGGAACCGACGGCAAGGCGAAGATGAGCAAGAGCCTCGGCAACTGCATATACCTGTCTGACGAGCAGAAGGAAATGCAGCAGAAGGTGAAGAGCATGTACACCGACCCGGGCCATCTGCGCGTTGAAGACCCTGGAAAGGTTGAAGGCAACACCGTGTTTACCTATCTCGACGCTTTCAGCACAGAGGACGATTTCGCCGAGTTCTGGCCTGAATACAAGAATCTCGAAGAACTGAAAGACCACTACCGCCGCGGCGGACTGGGCGATATGAAGTGCAAGAAGTTCCTCATCAAGGTGCTCGACCGCCAGTTGGAGCCTATCCGTCAGCGCCGCCACGAGTTCGAACAGGACATCCCCGAGGTGTATAATATCCTGAAAAAAGGCTCTGATGCCGCGCGCGAAGTTGCCGCGCAGACGCTGCACGAGGTACGTGAGGCAATGAAGATTAACTACTTCGACGACATTGAACTGATAAAGGAACAGGCCATGAAATACCAGGGCAAATAATAAAGGGAAACATAACTATTTCCAAAATGCGGTCTTTTGCATTGCAAAAGACCGCATTTTGTGTTATAAAAGGTAACCTTTCAGGGGCTGATATGCCGTCTTTTGCAAGACGGTCTGATTCTGTATGCTAACACATTGTTATTCAGTCGGTTATGAGAATGTTGCCTTTTGTCGTGAGGAAAGGCGCAAAGGCATGTATAAAAGAAATGTGTCAAGGCAGGCCACAGAGGCGTAAACCGCCTCTAGGTGTCTTGACACACGCTTTTATATACTAAAACCAACTACACGGATAAATACCGTCAATGTACCAATACTTTCCTTGTCGTGCCGTCGCTCATCCTGATTATGTTGATGCCGCTTGCCGGGCGCAGCAGCTTCTGGCCGCTTATGTCGTAGCGTGCGGTCTCTGTTGCCTCGTCGGCATGAGCACCGTTAATGCCGGTTGCCGTGGTTTCCTCTATTATGAAGTCCTTCCACACGTCAGCTTCAGAGTAGGCGCCTTTTGTTCCTTCTGGCACGTAGAGCTTGCAGCCCTCGGGTATGTTGCTCTCCCATGAAGCGAATGCCGTAGCTTCGCAGGCCGGCGGCGTGGCGGCGTTGATGTTAATCTCTTTCAGCATGTTGTATGCGAATGCGGCGTAGCCTATCGACTCGAGCGTTGACGGCAGGTTGAGTTTCATAAGGCTTTCGCAGTTGATGAACGCCATCTCGTCAATGTCGGTAGTACCCTCGTTAATTGTCAGTTCCTCAAGATACACCAAGTAGGCGAACGCGTTGCCGGGTATTGTCTTGATAGAGCCGGGCAGCGACAGTGTTACTATGCCGTCGCAACCGTCGAAACTGCTTTCGCCAAGCGTGGTGAGTGTTTCGGGCAGGACGAGTTCCTCTAACGAGTAGCAGCCGTAGAATGCGTTGGCGCCGATGCTTTCAAGCCCTTCGGGGAATGTTATGCCTGTAAGCGCCATGCAGTTCTGGAATGCGTTCTCGCCGATGGTTTTTACCCCGGCAGGTATGTTTACGCTCTCGAGCGCCATGCACATGTTGAACAGCGAGCTGCTGATTGAGGTGAGTCCCTCGGGCAGTACGGCTCCCCTCAGTTTGCCGCAGTTTGAGAAACAGCCATCAAGCGTGGTTACCGAGTTCGGGATGTTTACCGTTTCAAGCTTGTCGCAGTAAGAGAATGCCGAACCTTTTATGGTCTCAAGACCGTCGTTTAGTGCTATGGTTGCGAGCGAGCCGCACATGAAGAATGCCGATTCGCCGATCTCCTTGAGCGTAGAAGGGCATGTAAGGCTTGTCAGCGAAGAACTGCTGAAAGCGTCAGAGCCTATCCGTGTAAGCCCTTCGGGCAGGCTGATTTCCTGCAAGGCTGTGCCTGAGAAGGTCTTTGCGGGTATCTCGGTGCATCCTTCGGGCAGGGTTACCGATGCCAGCTTGCCGCAGTTCCTGAACATGCCTTCGGCCGGTTGTGTTCCGTCGGGGAAGGTGAACGCCGTAATTGACGTTTCCGAGAAGGCATAGCTGCCTATCCGTTTGACGGCTGAAGGCAGTGTTATCTCCGCCAAAGCCTCGCAGCGCATGAACGCGCTGTCGCCTACGACGGTTGCCGTGGCGGGCAGTTTGACGTCAGTCAGTTTGTCGCAGTCGAAGAAAAGGCATTTGCCCACCTCGCTGTCTGCCGTATAGTAATCGGTGTTTGTTACGAAGTCGGTGTAGTAAGCCTCGCCTCCTGCCACTATGTCGGCCTCGCTAAGGTCGAGCGTTGCCAGCTTGCCGTCAGTCGGCACGTTGTCCAGGTTTATGCCGGCCATGTCGCGCAGCAGCACGAAGTCAGTTCCGTTAAGCTGTCCTGTCACTTTAAGTGACGTTATCTGGTATTTCATGTCGTCGCCTATCTGTTCCGATAGGGTGCCTGCCTTTTCTACGTTGACAGTTGTCTGTGCTTGTGCGAAGGTGGTAGTGAGCAGGCATGCTGCAAGTAGTAGATTCATTTTCATACTCGTAAGGTTTATAGGTTTTTATATATTTGTTTAACGTCCGTCGGCAATCTTCTTTACTGTAACGCTGCCGTCGGTGTGCGTTGTCCTTATTATGTTCACGCCTTTCACGGTCCCTGACGTCTTGATGCCGCCGGCGGTGAAGGTCTCGCTCTTTACTGTTCCCGTTCCGGCAGCCGGGTTGCTGATGCCCGTCCCTGTGCTGTATTCTACCTTCTGCATGAACAGCGACATCGAGCCGTAGCGGTCTTCGTCCCAACTTGTTATGAAATATTTGCCGTCAATCATGGCCGACGATTTCAGGTTTTGCTTCATTGTCAGCGTTTCGGTGAACTTTGTAGCGTCGCCGGCCTTGTTGCCGTCAGCGTCGTAGACCTCCATGAACGAGTCTACAATCTGTGCGGGCTTGTCGCATTTCTGGTAGAACAGTGCGGCGTGGCCGTTGCCTGCGTCCTGCACGCTGTAAAACGAATACATGTATCCTGTCTGCATGGCTGCCACCGCGGTAGCCTCGGCTGCTGTTCCGTCGGTGTTTACGCGTCTCAGGTAAAGCCCCTGGTTGTTTGTGTCGTTCCTGTCAAACTGCTGGTAAGCGCAGATGTAGCAGTCGCTGTCGGCTACGTATGCCACCGCAGGTTGTGCCCCGCCATACTCCGCGTCGTTAAGCGTCACTCCGCCGGGCATGCCTGCGAATGCCGTCATGCCGTCGGCCGTTATGCGTGTGAACACGCTGTTGTGTTCAGAGTTCATGCAAGTTACGATGGCTCCGCCGCCAGCACATGGCGTAACCCTCATTACTTCCCACGGTTTCGACGAGGCAAAGCCGCCTGAATACACAGTAGCGTCTTTCTGGGCGAGTGCGTTGCCGTCGCCGTCGGTCACGTGCGCCTTGAGCGTATTGCCGCCGGCAATGTAGAGCATGATGATGTTTCCGCCGTCACCTTTGGCAAGATAGGGGTAGGGATACGTGCCGGGTTCACCCCTTGTCCTTAACACGGTCTTGTTCCATACCTGTTTGCCGTCGGCTCCGAGCCTTTCCATGGCGATACAGTCCATGCCCGTAGCATCGTCGCGGTATACATAGGCGCAGGCGCAGCCGCCGTCGTCAAGCCCGCACAGCGAGAGTCCGAGCTGTGTGGCGTAGCCTTTTCCGGCGTTGAGCGTGGTGCCCTCCCACAGCTGTTCGCCTTCAGGCGAGTACATGTATATGGTGTACGAGTTGAGGCTCTGTTCGGGCGCAGTCCTGAAGTCCTGCACGCCTACGAATACGTTACCCTCATTGTCGAGTGCCAGGTGCTGGTTGTACGGCGACCACACCTTGTTGGCTTCGTGCGAAACGCTGTGTCCGCCGCGTTCCATTACCTTGTTGCCTTGTTTGTCGAGTATCTGCAACCTCATGTCGAGCGTGCCGTTGGACTGGATGATGAAGAAGGCGTAAGTGATGCCGTCGTCGTTTGTCACAACCTCGTTTTCGTCATAGTTCAGTCCGACCGGCGTCACTTGCGTGTTCTTGCTGTAATCCGTAGTCCACTGGGCGTTGGCGGCCGCAGGTAGGAACAGCAAGGCGGCAGATAATAGTTTGAGCCATTTTTTCATGATAACCTCCTTTTTACTAATGTTAAAATTGATTCATGCTCCCGTTGAAAGCCGTTGCCCGGAGACGCGTCAGGGGCATGCCGTAACGGATTGTTGCATGCAGCAAAGTTGGCGATTTCAACCGCGCCTTCCGCCAGGTGATGGGCATGCCGCCGTCGGTCTACCAGAAGCTGGCGGCCGACTGACGGTTTATGTAAAATGTTCATTTTGTACTATGGCGGCAAAAGCCGCGTTTCCGGTTAAGGTTCCGGGAGCGCGGCTTTTGCGTATGAAGTTGCCTCCGGCCGTGATTCATGCAAAAATACGATGCAAAATTAACTGCCTGACATCCAGTCTTTTACATTAGGTCTCCGCCTGCGGAAGTATCGTAATAGGCCGTTTTTAAGCGGAAACCGCCTGCTTTGTGTCGGCAAACAAGCTGTTTTTATGGTGCAAAAGGCCGTCTTTTACCGTGTAAACAGCCGTCTTTTGCATCATAAAAGGCCGTCTTTTGCATTGTAAGAGTTTACTTGATGGCTGCAAACGGGCGGAAACGTCACTGTTTGGCAACATTCTTTTTCTATTTCACAAAAATCATTTGTCAAAAGTTTTTACTTCCTCCCGGCGTGGAAATGTTCATTTTGTAATATTCTACAGATTAACCGTTTTTTTCTGGCTTGATGGCTTTGCTTGGCAGAAAAAAATCCTTATATTTGTGACTTGTATAAGAAAAGCGCATAAATAATCAGTCATTGTACGACGGGGAAGATGAAAAATCGCAGCCTTCGTTGCATTTGTTATTATTGCGCTTGTTTATGATATGTTTTAATACGATTATGAAAACAAAAGAGAAAGTTGTGGCATTTACGCTGTTCGGTGGAGATCAAGATTGTATGTATTCTTCTCCTGAGAAAACGCCAGGAGTATGTCCTGTCTGTTTTAACCGTTTGGAGGATGTGGTAGATATGTCTTATCATGTGAGAAAGAGAAAGGGTGATTTATTTTGTACATACGACTTTTTTCGTATAGTAACGGAAAAGTTTAAAAGGTTTTGTGAGGAAAATAAATACCCCGGTTTAATATTTACACCTATAACAGCGTCGCCTGGATATTACTATTTCCGTCCGACAGGAATATATAAGCTGGATTACGTTCGTTGCAAAACAAAGTTTATAACAAAGCGTGAATGTTGTGGCTCTTATGATGAGGTTATCGGCGGTTTTACCCCTGGCTATAAGGATAGCGGATTCTTTATGCAGTCAGATGATTTTATTTTAGCTTCTGAATATTGGTTCGGCTCGTTTGAGCGGAAGGCACCGTTAATAATAGTAGGTACAAGGACGAAGTCAAAAATGAAAGAATACGGGTTGAGTAATTGTTTCTTTTTCCCGATATATGAGTGATGTCTTATATCTGAATTACAGGTGGATTGACGTCAGGATTTAGAACGGTTTCGTTTTTACCTTGGTTACACGGGGCACGAAATGCTGACGGAGTTCAACCTCGTGAACATGAACGGGCGCGTTTACGACCCTGTGCTCGGTCGTTTCTTCAGTCCCGACAACTTCGTGCAGGCTCCTGACAACAGCCAAAACTTCAACAGATACTCATATTGCCTGAACAATCCGTTGAAATATACCGACCCGAGTGGAAATTTGTTTGGTGTAGATGATTTATTTATGGTAGCTTTTGTCGGTGGAGTTATGAATCTTGCAATGAATTCTTTGGATATAGATGGCTTTTGGCAGGGATTAGGATTCTTTAGTGTCGGTGCTATTTCTTCAGCATTAACAATGGGAATTGGATCTGGCATAAGCTCATGGTTGGGAGGCGGTAATTTTGGTGCTGGTTTTATGGGAGTTTCTACATATTCTGGAGGGTTTGGTTTTTTATCAGGCTTGTTGACAGGAGGAAGTGCAGGTTTTACTATGGAATTTGTTTCTTATGTTGGTAATGGTATTGTTGCAGGAAAGGATTTTGGTTCAGCCTTGCGTGAGGGGGTGTATAATGGTGTTATTGGTGGAACCTTTTCAGGACTTATATCTGGTCTTATTGGCGGATTTTGTGCGATAAAAAATGGTGCTAATTTTTGGAATGGTACAGTAGATGTGAATCTTTCTAATTATGCAGCTAATGATAAAGGTGGAAAGATAAAAGACCTTATAAATAATGGTGTAAATAAATTAAGAGCAAAATATGTTGGTGATTTTGAGAATGTAAGTGTATATGAATCTTCAGCCCTTGGACATTATCCAATTATGGAAGGTGAGATTTCTAAATACAGTGGTATCACATTACCACCAGTTGGCATTTTTGTTGGACAGGGGGTTTATTTAGGGGATTTGGGACTAATGAGACATGAATTTGGTCATGTTCTACAATATTTAAAACATGGAGTAAATGCCTATTATGGGATTATTGCACCGGAAAGTGCTGCTAGTGCTATATTTAATTCAATTGAACAGCATTTTCATTTTTGGACGGAATCGTATGCTAATTATTTGTCATTTAATTATTTTAAACCTCAAATTGTTAAAGGAGTGATACCATTATGGAATTTTAAAGAGTATCCAGTAAAAAATATAAATTTATTTAACTTATTTAGATTAAATATTGCGAAATCGTTACATATATTTTAAAAGGTTAGAATGAGGAGTATGTATATTGTAGTTTTATTGTCGGTATTTGTTTCTTGCGATTTTGTCAGCAGTGTGGTTATTGTCAATTATTCCGACAAGAATTACGTGGTTTACTATTCGTTTGACGATTCTTTGAAGTCGTCGGGCGACAGTCTGGATTACGATTATTATAAGAGCTTTGATGAAAATAAGCTTGCGATAACGGACGAACCGAATGATCATTACGTAAGAGGTAAGGATTTCGGCCGTCTCAGTTTTTTGGCTAAAGATCCGGGCGGATTGTTCAGGAGGAGCCCCGACGGCAAGGTGAGGTTTTTCTTCGTACGGGATTCCGTATTTTTCAACAATCCTTGGGACACGATTGTAAAATATCAAATGTACGATAAGAAGTATACTTATTCGGCCGCAGTGATGGATTCGCTCGACTGGATGGTTGAAGTAAGATGAATTTTGCTTTGTTTCAATATGCGTAGGGTGGTGGAGTCATGTTTGTTGCTGATAATGGTCGCATACCTATTGTTTGCGTCGGCGGATAAGTTGTTGCCGGATTATCCTTCCCGGCGGTCGGGCGTAATGCTTGTAAACTTCACTGACAGCTGCTATGTCTGTTATGTTACGGGCTTCGATGAGGATGGTCAGCGTGACGGCAGCGTATGTTCGGCTGAGTTGAAATCGTTTGACGAGCATAAAAAGGGCGTGGTGAAGACGGATTATTACATTCTGCCTGAGTCGCACTTGCGCCGGCCGCTGGCAGAAAATTCTTTTGAAATGAGCCGTGACGGGCGTTTGCGTTTTTATTTTATTAGCGATTCCGTTTTCTTCAACGTGCCATGGGATACGATTGTGAAGCACCGTATGTTCTGCAGGAAAATCGAGCTTGACAGGAGAGGGCTGGATTCGTTAGGGTGGATGATCGAGCTGAGATGACATTTTGTTTAAAGATTTGTCATAATCTTTCTTTTTTCGGATAAAAAGGATTATCTTTGCATTGTTGAGCGTTGCAAAGCGGCCGTTGTGGCAAGCCGGGCGCATCGAGCGCGGATAGATAAAGGATATACCTAATTAAATATATATTAAAGAGAAATGGAAAATAACAATAACAACAAGCCGGGACAGTTGCAGATAGAACTGCCCCAGGATGTGGCTCAGGGCGAATACGCCAACTTTGCCATCATAACACACTCAAGTTCAGACTTTGTACTCGACTTTGCACGCATACTTCCCGGTGTGCCCAAGGCTATGGTTAAATCGCGCGTGGTGCTTGCACCCGAGCACGCAAAGCGCCTGTTGATGGCGTTGAAGGACAATATAGTAAGGTACGAGAACGCTTTCGGTCCGATTAAGCTGCCGCAGCAGGAAAAGGGCACGATAGCTCCTTTCAATATAAACAAGGGTGAGGCGTAATGCCGAATTTTACATCATAATTAGTCCATTAAGGTGCCAGCGCCTTAATGGGCTTTGTCTTTTTTATCCGGCCCATGCATCCTTCTTTGCCATAATCACCGTGGCAGGTTGAGGTGTGTAGTCAGGTGTCGCTGCCGGTTGTGCCGGCGCCGCCTGTTATTGGCTATGCTGTCGGCTCCTGCTTGCATGCGCGCACATGCAGAAAAGTGAAGGATGCGGCTTGTTGTGCCGGTCGGTTACCGTAGCAAGTCTGCCTTTGTCTTTACCATGTGAGAATAAAAACACGTTAATTGTATATTACAATAACATTTTGGGAACAACAATGTCCGGGTTGTTTAGGGATGATTAAGTTAAAATATTAAAACGAATATTATATTATTTAAATAAAGTGGTAATGTCCGTGATTTGAAATTCTTATAATTAGGTGATTTAAATAATTATTCGTACCTTTGCAGCCCAAAATGGTCTGTGTTTCAGATTGTTGCTTAAAGATAGAAAATAACAAAACAATATATAACTAAAAATTAACAACAATGCCTACAATTCAACAATTGGTAAGAAAAGGTAGAAAGGCGCTTGTTGACAAGAGCAAATCGCCGGCTTTGGACTCATGTCCGCAGCGTCGTGGCGTATGTGTTCGTGTGTACACAACAACCCCGAAGAAACCTAATTCGGCAATGCGTAAAGTTGCCCGTGTTCGTTTGACAAACCAGAAGGAAGTTAACTCTTACATACCGGGAGAGGGACACAACCTTCAGGAGCACTCTATCGTACTGGTACGTGGTGGTCGTGTGAAGGACCTTCCCGGTGTACGTTACCACATCGTTCGCGGTACTCTTGACACCGCAGGCGTAGCTAACCGCACACAGCGCCGTTCAAAGTACGGAGCTAAGCGCCCGAAAGCCAAGAAGTAATAAGTCTTTAAAGTAAAAGGACAACAGACATTTTATTTAAACGTTTTGCTGGAGATTTGTTATAAAGGTTGAGTAAGCAGTCCCGGAGGGGACGCTGAAGACAAGTGAACAGCCCCATGCAGAATTAATTTCAAAAAAGGAATGAGAAAAGCAAAACCAAAGAAGCGTGTGATCCTTCCGGATCCGGTTTACAACGACCAAAAGGTCTCAAAGTTCGTAAATCATCTGATGTATGACGGAAAGAAGAATACATCTTATGAGATTTTCTACAAAGCATTGGATACCGTAAAGGAGAAGATGAGCAACGAGGAGAAGTCTGCCCTTGAAATATGGAAGGCCGCCCTTGACAACATCACTCCGCAGGTTGAGGTTAAGAGCCGCCGTATCGGTGGTGCTACCTTCCAGGTGCCTACGGAAATCCGTCCCGACCGCAAGGAGAGCATCTCTATGAAGAACATGATCAACTTTGCACGCAAGCGCGGCGGCAAGACTATGGCTGACAAGCTGGCTGCTGAGATCATGGACGCTTACAATAATCAGGGCGGCGCTTTCAAGCGTAAGGAAGACATGCACCGCATGGCTGAGGCTAACCGTGCATTCGCTCACTTCAGGTTTTAAAAATAGTTAGGTAAAAAGAAACATGGCAAAGCAAGATTTACATTTGACCCGCAATATCGGTATCATGGCCCACATCGATGCCGGTAAGACGACGACTTCTGAGCGTATCCTGTTCTACACAGGTAAGACTCACAAGATTGGCGAGGTTCATGACGGTGCCGCTACAATGGACTGGATGGCACAGGAGCAGGAGCGTGGTATTACTATTACTTCTGCTGCAACTACTTGTTATTGGCAATACAACAACAAGCGGTTTAAGATAAACTTGATTGACACTCCGGGACACGTTGACTTTACCGCCGAGGTTGAGCGTTCTCTGCGTGTGCTCGACGGAGCCGTTGCAACTTACTGTGCTGTGGGCGGTGTTCAGCCGCAGTCAGAGACAGTATGGCGCCAGGCTGACAAGTACAATGTTCCGCGTCTTGGTTATGTCAACAAGATGGACCGTTCGGGTGCCGACTATTTTGACGTTCTCCGCCAGATGAAGGACGTACTTGGAGCAAATCCTGTATCACTTGTCATTCCTATCGGCAGCGAGGAAACTTTCAAGGGACTTGTTGACCTGATTAAGATGAAGGCCATTTACTGGCACGACGAGACAATGGGCGCAGAATATGAGATTGACGATATCCCTGCTGACCTCAAGGACGAGGCTGACGAGTGGAGAGGAAAGCTCCTCGAGGCTGCAGCCGAGTATGACGAGGCTCTCATGGAGAAATATTTCGACGATCCTAACTCTATCACTGAAGAGGAAATCATAGCTGCAATCCGCAAGGGTACTCTCGCAATGCAGTGTACTCCTATGCTTTGCGGTTCTTCATTCAAGAACAAGGGCGTTCAGACCCTGCTCGACTATGTTTGCGCATTCCTTCCGTCACCTCTTGACACTCCGAATATCGTAGGTACCAACCCGACAACTGGAGAAGAGGAAGACCGCAAGCCGTCAGAGGAAGCTCCTACTTCGGCTCTTGCATTCAAGATCGCAACTGACCCGTATGTAGGCCGCTTGGTATTCTTCCGCGTTTATTCAGGTAAGGTAGAGGCTGGTTCTTACGTTTATAACACTCGTTCTGGCAAGAAAGAGCGTGTAAGCCGTTTGTTCCAGATGAACTCTAACAAGCAGGTTCCTATGGAGGCCATCGATGCTGGCGATATAGGTGCAGGCGTTGGTTTCAAGGATATCCGCACCGGTGATACGCTTTGCGACGAAGGCCATCCTATCGTACTCGAGTCAATAACATTCCCTGACCCTGTTATCGGTATCGCAGTTGAGCCGAAGAGCCAGGCAGACGTTGACAAGTTGGGTATCGGTCTTGCAAAACTTGCAGAGGAAGACCCGACATTCACCGTTCATACTGACGAGCAGAGCGGCCAGACCGTAATCTCAGGTATGGGTGAGCTTCACCTCGACATCATCCTCGACCGTCTGAAGAGAGAGTTCAAGGTTGAGTGTAACCAGGGTAAGCCTCAGGTTAACTACAAGGAAGCTATCACCAAGACTGTCAACCTGCGCGAGGTTTACAAGAAGCAGAGTGGTGGTCGCGGTAAGTTTGCCGACATCATAGTAAACGTTGGTCCTATCGACGAGGATTACAAGGAAGGCGGACTGCAGTTCATCAACGAGGTGAAGGGTGGTAACATTCCTAAGGAATTCATCCCGTCAGTTCAGAAGGGCTTCGAGACTGCAATGAAGAGCGGTGTGCTCGGCGGTTATCCTATGGACAGCCTTAAGGTTACTCTGCTCGACGGTTCGTTCCACCCGGTAGACTCAGACCAGTTGTCTTTCGAAATCGCAGCAATCAATGCTTATAAGAACGCTTGCGTCAAGGCTGGTCCGGTGCTGATGGAGCCTATCATGAAGCTCGAGGTCGTAACTCCTGAAGAGAACATGGGTGACGTTATCGGCGACTTGAACAAGCGTCGCGGACAGGTAGAAGGCATGGACGAGACACGTAGCGGCGCCCGCATCATCAAGGCTATGGTTCCGCTGGCAGAAATGTTCGGCTACGTAACCGCACTGCGTACCATTACTTCAGGTCGTGCAACAAGCTCTATGGAGTACGATCACCACGCACCTCTGTCAAGCTCAATCGCAAAGACTGTGCTTGAGGAAATAAAGGGCCGCGTAGATTTGGTATAATCCGATAAACTATAAAGAGAATGAGGCGCCACGTTAGCGAATGACTCTTAACGGGCGTACCTCTTCTCTTGTTGATTTAAAATTATAAATTAAAGTCAAAAACATGAGTCAGAAAATCAGAATCAAGCTGAAGTCTTACGACCACAAATTGGTTGACAAGTCAGCAGAGAAAATCGTGAAGGCTGTGAAGGCAACCGGCGCAATTGTAAGCGGTCCTATTCCACTCCCTACACACAAGCGTATTTTTACTGTAAACCGCAGTACTTTCGTTAACAAAAAGTCTCGTGAGCAGTTCCAGTTGAGCGATTACAAGCGCCTTATTGACATTTACAGTTCTACTGCAAAGACGGTTGACGCTCTTATGAAACTTGAGTTGCCCAGCGGTGTAGAGGTTGAAATCAAAGTATAGTTTAATTTTTAATAATAATTGAAATGCCAGGATTAATTGGAAGAAAAATCGGAATGACATCCGTTTTCAGTGCCGACGGTAAGAATGTACCGTGCACTGTTATCGAAGCTGGTCCTTGTGTTGTTACCCAGGTTAAGACCGTTGAGAAGGACGGTTACAAGGCTGTGCAGTTAGGCTTTGGTGAGGCTAAGGAAAAGAACACCACCATGTCTATGCAGGGCATATTCAAGAAGGCTGGAACAACACCGAAGAGACACTTGGCCGAGTTCAAGTTTGACGAGGAGTACAACCTCGGTGACACCATCACTGTCGAAATCTTCAACGATGCAACTTTCGTTGACGTTGTTGGTACCTCTAAAGGTAAAGGTTTCCAGGGTGTAATGAAGCGTCATGGCTTCGGTGGTGTAGGCCAGAGTACTCACGGTCAGGACGACCGCGCCCGCAAGCCGGGTTCTATCGGTGCATGTTCTTATCCTGCAAAGGTGTTCAAGGGAATGCGCATGGCCGGCCAGATGGGTGGTGACAGGGTTACAACCCAAAACCTCAAAGTGTTAAAAGTAATACCGGAGCATAACCTCATCTTGGTGAAGGGTAGTGTTGCTGGTTGCAAAGGTTCAACCGTTTTAATTCAGAAATAATGGAAATTAACGTATTAAATATCAAAGGTGAAAACACTGGAAGAAAGGTTACGTTAAACGAATCTATCTTCGGAATTGAACCAAACGACCATGTTCTTTATCTCGACGTAAAGCGCTATATGGCTGCTCAGCGCCAGGGAACGGCTAAGTCAAAGGAAAGAAGCGAGCATGCAGGTTCTACCCGTAAGCTCGGTCGCCAGAAGGGCGGCGGCGGTGCTCGCCGTGGTGATATCAACTCACCGTTGCTCAGAGGTGGTGGCCGCGTATTTGGTCCGACACCCCGCGACTATAGCATAAAACTTAACCATAAGGTTACCATCCTTGCACGTAAGAGCGCTTTGTCATATAAGGCTAAGGAAGATTCGATAATTGTTGTTGAAGATTTCAATCTTGACGCTCCAAAGACAAAAGATTTTGTAAATATTACTAAAAATCTTAAAGTTGAAGGCAAGAAATTGCTGTTCCTTTTGCCGGAAACAAATAAAAACGTATATTTGTCGGCTCGTAATTTGCAGCGCACCGTTGTGATGCCAGCTTCAACTCTGAACACCTATAAGGTTTTGGATGCTGACGTGGTTGTCATGACTGAGAATTCGCTGAAGGCTATCGACGAAATCTTAAACAAGTAAACAAGGAGAAAAGTATATGGCATTTATCATAAAACCATTGGTCACTGAGAAGATGACCAAGATTACAGACAAGTGGCCTAACCGCTACGGCTTCATTGTACGTCCTGAGGCTAACAAACTCCAAATTAAGAAAGAAGTCGAGAGTCTGTATAATGTTACGGTTGAAGACGTAAATACTATGCGTTATGCAGGCAAGCGTTCTGCCCGCTATACTAAGGCCGGACTGATTAGAGGCCAGAAAAACGCATACAAGAAGGCAATCGTTACCCTGAAAGAGGGCGACACAATTGATTTTTACAGCAATATCTAAAATAAAAAATGGCAGTACGTAAATTTAAACCGGTAACTCCGGGTCAAAGACACAAGATTATTGGTACGTTCGAGGAGATTACTGCATCCGTACCAGAGAAGTCTCTCGTTTATGGTAAACGTTCTACCGGCGGTCGAAACAATACTGGTAAGATGACCATGCGCTACCTCGGTGGTGGTCATAAGAGAAAGTATCGTTTCATCGACTTTAAGCGTGAGAAAGATGGTGTTCCAGCTGTAGTTAAGACAATCGAATACGATCCGAACCGTTCGGCTCGTATCGCTTTGTTGTATTATGCTGATGGTGAAAAACGTTACATTATTGCTCCTAACGGACTGCAGGTAGGTGCAACCCTTATGTCTGGCAAGGACGCGGCGCCTGAGATTGGTAACGCGCTTCCTTTGGCAAACATACCTGTCGGTACGGTAATTCACAACATTGAATTGCGTCCGGGACAGGGTGCGCTGCTCGTTCGTTCGGCTGGTAATTTCGCTCAGTTGACTTCTCGTGAAGGCAGTTATTGTGTAGTTAAGCTCCCTTCTGGTGAGACTCGCCAGATTCTCAGTGCTTGTAAGGCTACTGTAGGTAGTGTGGGCAATTCAGATCACGCTCTTGAGCAATCTGGTAAGGCAGGACGCTCTCGTTGGCTTGGTCGTCGTCCTCACAACCGTGGTGTTGTTATGAACCCGCACGATCACCCGATGGGTGGTGGTGAAGGACGCCAGTCAGGAGGACATCCACGTTCACGCAAGGGCTTGTACGCTAAGGGTCTCAAGACTAGGGCTCCTAAGAAGCTTTCTAACAAGTATATCATTGAAAGAGCTAATAAGAAATAATCAAGTTAACTAGTGTAAATTATGAGTCGTTCATTAAAAAAAGGTCCATATATTAACGTGTCACTCGAGAAGAAGATTCTCGCGATGAACGAGAGTGGCAAGAAGAGTGTTGTTAAGACATGGGCCAGAGCTTCGGTGATATCACCTGATTTCGTAGGCCACACCGTTGCAGTTCATAACGGAAATAAATTCATTCCTGTTTACATTACCGAAAATATGGTCGGCCACAAGCTTGGTGAGTTCTCTCTCACTCGTCGCTTCGGCGGTCATGCAGGTAATAAGAAGTAAAGCAGGCTAACCATTGAAAAATAAAAAGACAATATAATGGGAGCAAGAAAAAAAATAGCGGCTGAAAAAATTAAGGAAGCCCGTAAAACATTGTATTTCGCAAAGCTCAGAGGCGTGCCTTCTTCTCCGCGTAAGATGCGTTATGTCGTTGACATGATACGTGGTATGGAAGTAAATCGCGCTCTTGGAGTCTTGAGGTTCTCGAAGAAGGCAGCAGCAGCTGATGTTGAGAAACTTCTCCGCTCTGCCATCGCGAACTGGGAGGTCAAGAATGACCGCAAGGCAGAAGATGGTGAACTTTATATATCTAAAGTGTTCGTTGACGAAGGTGTTACGATGAAGCGTATGAGACCCGCACCCCAGGGACGTGGTTATAGGATTCGCAAACGCAGTAACCATTTGACATTGTTTGTTGATGCCAAAACTAATGACGAAAAATAAGAAGCAGAATGGGACAGAAAGTTAATCCGATAAGCAACCGTCTCGGTATTATCAGAGGTTGGGATTCAAATTGGTTCGGTGGTAAGAACTTTGGAGACAACCTTGTTGAGGATATGAAAATCCGTAAATACCTGAACGAACGTTTGGCTAAAGCCAGTGTATCTCGTATCGTCATTGAGCGCACATTGAAACTCGTCACCATCACAATATGTACTGCCCGCCCGGGTCTTGTAATAGGTAAAGGCGGCCAGGATGTTGATAAATTGAAGGAAGAGCTGAAAAAGCTTTACGATAAGGAGATTCAGATCAATATCTATGAAGTAAAGAAACCTGAACTGGATGCGTCAATTGTTGCTAATAACATCGCTCGCCAGATTGAAGGTAAGATGGCATACCGTCGTGCTATAAAGACGGCTGTAGCTAACACAATGCGTGCAGGAGCTGAAGGTATCAAGGTACAGATAACCGGACGTCTGAATGGAGCTGAAATGGCCCGTAAGGAAATGTATAAAGAGGGACGTACACCTTTGCATACATTCCGTGCAGACATCGACTACTGCCAGGCTGAGGCTTTGACCAAGGTCGGCCTGTTGGGCATCAAGGTTTGGATTTGCCGCGGCGAAGTTTACGAGAAGCGTGATCTTACAATTAATTTCGCGCAGGAGAAGCAGGGCGGACGCTCTAACGGCAAATCAAGAGTAAACCGTAAGAGAAACAATAACCGTTAAAGAAAGAAGCTATCATGTTACAGCCAAAAAGAGTAAAATATAGAAGACCTCAAGACGGGCGTGGCAATAAAGGCAACGCCCACAGGGGTACACAATTGGCTTTCGGATCGTTTGGCATCAAGACACTTGAAGCTAAATGGTTGGACAGCCGCCAGATTGAAGCAGCCCGTGTCGCTGTCAACCGTTATATGCAGCGTGAAGGCCAAGTATGGATCCGTATTTTCCCAGATAAACCTATAACCCGCAAACCTGCTGATGTCCGAATGGGTAAAGGTAAGGGTGACCCCGCAGGATGGGTAGCTCCTGTGACTCCCGGACGCATTCTTTTTGAAGTTGAAGGCGTACCTTTTGACGTGGCTAAAGAGGCTCTCCGTCTTGCTGCACAGAAGTTGCCTGTTAAGACAAAGTTTGTTGTTAGACGTGATTACGATAAAAACGCTTGATTATGAAGATTAAAGAAGTAAAAGAGCTTGAAACCAAGGATTTGGTAGAGAGGCTTGAGACTGCGGTCGCAAATTACCATCAGATGAAGTTGAATCACGCAATCACGCCGTTAGAGAATCCATCTCAGATTAAGGCTGCTCGTCGTGACATAGCGCGCATGAAAACAGTTCTCCGCGAAAGGGAGCTTAATAAATAACAATGGTTCAGATGGAAAAGAGAAATTTAAGAAAGACTAGAACGGGTGTCGTTATAAGCAACAAAATGGATAAAACCATTGTTATTGCCGCTAAGTTCAAGGAAATGCACCCTATATATGGTAAGTTCGTCCAGAAGACAAAGAAGTACCATGCACATGATGAAAAGAATGAAGCAAATGTAGGTGATACAGTGCTCATTATGGAGACCCGTCCTTTGAGTAAGACAAAGAGATGGAGATTAGTTCAAATAATTGAAAAAGCTAAGTAATTATGATACAGGCAGAATCAAGACTTACAGTATGTGATAACAGCGGCGCACGCGAGGCTTTGTGCATTCGCGTCCTTGGTGGTACGCGTCGTCGTTATGCAAGTGTGGGTGACATAATTGTCGTTGCTGTCAAGAACGTCATCCCGTCAAGTGATTTGAAAAAGGGTGCAGTATCTAAGGCTTTGATTGTACGCACAAAGAAGGAAGTACGCCGTGCCGACGGTTCTTATATACGTTTTGACGACAATGCGTGTGTTTTGCTTAACAACGCAGGCGAGCTTCGTGGTAGCCGTATTTTCGGCCCTGTGGCACGTGAGCTTCGTGCGGTAAACATGAAAGTCGTTTCTTTGGCACCGGAGGTTCTTTAACCATTAAAAGTGAAAAAGTAATGAACAAGTTGCATATAAAGAAAAATGATACGGTTATTGTCTTGGCCGGTGAGGACAAGGGCAAGACCGGAAAGGTGCTTAAGGTTTTGGTTGAGAAGCAGAGAGCCATTGTTGAAGGTGTCAACATGGTTTCTAAGAACATGAAGCCAAGCGCTAAATATCCGCAAGGTGGCATAATTAAGCAAGAGGCGCCTATACACGTCTCAAACTTGAGCCTGATTGATCCGAAGAGCGGCAAGGCTACACGTATTGCAATCAAGAGAACCGAGGACGGCAAGAAAGTTCGTATCGCTAAAAAATCAGGGGAGGAAATCAAATAATGAATACAGCTGAATTAAAGACAGTTTACAAGGAGACCATAGCTCCTGCGCTTCAGAAGCAGTTCAACTATTCTTCTACAATGCAGATTCCTGTCCTGAAGAAGATTGTTGTAAACCAGGGTCTTGGCGAGGCTACTCAGGACAGAAAAGTCATTGATGTAGCTATTAACGAGATTACAACGATAACTGGCCAGAAGGCCGTTGCTACATATTCTAAGAAAGATATAGCAAACTTCAAGCTCCGTAAGAAGATGCCTATTGGTGTTATGGTTACTTTGCGCCGTGAGCGTATGTATGAGTTCCTTGAGAAACTCATCCGCATCGCACTCCCGCGTATCCGTGACTTCAAGGGTATCGAGAGCAAGTTCGACGGCCGTGGAAATTACACTCTCGGTGTGCAGGAGCAAATCATTTTCCCTGAAATCAATATCGACATGATAGACAAGATTCAGGGTATGAATATCACTTTCGTTACATCTGCTAAGACTGACGAAGAGGGATATGCTCTGCTCAAGGCATTTGGTTTACCTTTCAAGAACGCTAAAAACGATTAATAGATATGGCAAAAGAATCAATGAAGGCCCGCGAGGTTAAGCGTGCGAAGCTTGTTGCACGTTATGCCGAGAAGCGTGCGGCTTTGAAGAAAATCATCGCTACTTCTGATGACCCTGCTGAAGCTTATGAGGCTGCCAGGAAGCTGCAGAGCATTCCTCGCAACGCCAATCCTATTCGTTTGCACAACCGTTGCAAGATAACGGGACGTCCGAAGGGATATATGCGTCAGTTCGGCCTTTCACGTATCCAATTCCGTGAGATGGCATCAGCTGGTCTCATTCCTGGAGTTAAGAAGGCGAGCTGGTAAATTCCGCAGAGAAGCATTTTTATTTAATATTGTCGGGGCAGTCCCGATTAATTAAACATTATATTTTATGACAGATCCAATAGCAGATTATCTGACGAGGTTGAGAAACGCGATTATGGCTCACCACCGTGTTGTCGAAGTACCAGCTTCAAACTTGAAGAAAGAGATTACTAAAATCCTCTTCGAGAAAGGTTACATCCTGAACTACAAGTTCGTTGAGGATGGCCCTCAGGGTACAATCAAGGTTGCTTTGAAGTATGACCCTGCAACAAAAGAAAACGCCATTAGGTGTTTGAAGAGAGTGTCAACTCCCGGTTTGCGTAAGTATACTGGGTATAAGGACATGCCGAGAGTAATTAACGGATTGGGCATCGCGATTTTGTCTACATCCAAAGGTGTAATGACTGACAAGGAAGCTTCAGCACTTAAGATAGGTGGCGAGGTTCTTTGCTACGTATATTAATTGGGAGGATTGAAATATGTCAAGAATAGGTAAATTGCCAATCAGTATTCCCGCTGGAGTTACAGTTACTCTCAATAATGGTGTTGTTAACGTTAAGGGTCCTAAGGGCGAACTTTCTCAGAAAGTTGATTCTTCGATAATCGTCAAGATAGAAGACAACCACATTCTGTTTGAAATTGATGAGAACAGTCCTGTTAATTACAAGCAGAAGCAGGCATTCCACGGACTTTATCGTGCGCTTGTTAACAACATGGTAGTTGGTGTAAGCGAAGGTTACAAGAAAGTTCTCGAACTTGTAGGTGTTGGTTACCGCGTTTCAAACCAGAGAAATATTATCGAGTTTGCTTTAGGATATACTCACCCGATATTCATCCAGCTGCCTAGTGAGGTTAAGGTTGAAACAAAGTCTGAAAGGAATCAGAACCCTCTCATCATATTGGAATCTTGCGATAAAGCGTTGCTCGGACTTATTTGTGCAAAAATCCGTTCTTTCCGTATGCCGGAGCCTTATAAGGGTAAAGGTGTATTGTTCCAAGGCGAAGTCATTCGCAGAAAGTCTGGTAAGACTGCCGCTGCTAAGTAACTTTAATATTTTACGATTATGACAACAAAGAAAGAAGAAAGACGAATTAAGATAAAGTTCAGAATCCGTAAACGTGTGAACGGAACAGCTGAACGTCCGAGGATGAGTGTTTTCCGTAGCAATAAACAGATTTATGTTCAGGTTATTAACGACTTGACTGGTAATACTTTGGTTTCAGCATCATCTCTCGGTATGGAGGCTATGCCGAAGTGTGAGCAAGCTGCCAAGGTTGGTGAGCTTATTGCTAAGAAGGCTGTTGAGGCTGGAATATCCAAAGTTGTATTCGACCGTAATGGTTATCTTTACCACGGTCGTGTCAAAGAGCTTGCTGATGCAGCCCGTAAGGGAGGACTTAATTTTTAAACGATTATGGCAATGAACAAAGTAAAGATAAATAGTGACGTTGAATTGAAAGACAGGTTGGTTGCTATTAACCGTGTCACTAAAGTTACAAAGGGAGGTCGTACCTTCACGTTTGCAGCTATTGTTGTAGTCGGTGACGGTAATGGAATTATCGGCTGGGGCCTTGGAAAAGCAGGTGAAGTGACAGCTGCAATATCAAAAGGTGTCGAGGCCGCTAAGAAGAATCTTATCAAGGTCCCTGTTCTTAAGGGTACGGTTCCCCACGAGATAGAAGCTACATTTGGTGGTGCTCAAGTATTCTTGAAGCCAGCTGCAGCCGGTACAGGTCTCGTTGCCGGAGGTGCTATGCGCGCCGTGCTCGAGAGCGTTGGTGTTAAGGATGTGCTTGCAAAGTCAAAGGGCTCATCTAACCCTCATAACCTTGTTAAGGCTACGATAGTTGCATTGAGCCAGATGCGCGATGCCTATACAATAGCCAAGACTCGTGGTATAAGTCTTGAAAAAGTATTTAGAGGATAAGGAGACAATAAGATATGGCAACAATAAAGATTAAGCAGATAAAGAGCAAAATTGGTGCTCCTGTTGACCAAAAGCGTACGCTTACCGCGCTTGGCTTGCATAAGATATCACAAGTTGTTGAGCGTGAGGACACTCCTGAACTTCGCGGTATGATTAGGAAGGTTCATCATTTGGTGACTGTTATCGAGTAACTTAATTACATTTAAAGGAGAAAAATTATGAAATTAAATAATTTGAAACCAGCTGAAGGATCTACGCATTCACGTCGCCGTTTGGGCCGTGGACCTGGTTCAGGTCTCGGTGGTACGTCAACTCGTGGACACAAAGGTGCAAAAGCTCGTTCTGGTTACAAGAGAAAGATTGGATTCGAAGGTGGCCAGATGCCTTTGCAACGCCGTGTGCCGAAGTTCGGTTTTAAGAACATCAACCATAAAGAGTATTTTGCAGTGAACCTTTCAACTCTTCAGTTGCTTGCTGAGTCAAAGAATCTTACTAAGATTGGACTTAACGAGCTTAAAGAGGCAGGTCTTACCAATGGTAAGGAACTTGTGAAGATTCTTGGAAACGGTGAGCTTAAAGCAAAACTTGAGGTTGAAGCTCATGCCTTCTCTAAGACAGCTGAAGAAGCTATCAAAGCAGCTGGTGGTAACACAACTATAATCTAAGTAAATGAAAAAGTTTATTGAGACACTGAAGAACTGTTGGAAGATTGAGGATTTGCGTCAGCGAATCCTCATCACCATTGCGTTTGTGGCAATATATCGTTTCGGATCGTTCGTGGTTCTGCCAGGAATAGATCCGTCAATGTTGCAGAAACTTCAGACGCAAACTAGTGGCGGTCTTATGTCGCTGCTTGACATGTTCTCCGGTGGAGCGTTCTCAAATGCGTCAATATTCGCATTGGGAATAATGCCTTACATCTCTGCTTCCATCGTGATGCAGCTTCTTGCTGTTGCGGTACCCTATTTCCAAAAGATGCAGCGTGAAGGCGAGAGTGGAAGAAAGAAAATCAATTGGTATACACGTATATTGACTGTTGGTATTCTTTTATTCCAAGCACCTTCTTACCTGATGAACCTGAAGATGCAAGCCTATGGCGCACTGTCGTCTGGGGTTGATTGGTCGTTGTTTATGATAGCTGCGACTATAATTCTTGCTGCAGGTAGTATGTTTGTCCTTTGGCTTGGCGAGCGCATAACAGATAAGGGAATAGGAAATGGTATTTCTTTGATAATCATGATTGGTATTATCGCCCGCTTGCCTCAGGCTTTCGTACAGGAGGTAAGTTCCCGCTTTACGGCGATTTCGGGTGGTGGACTTGTTATGTTCATCATTGAGATAGCTATCCTATATGCTGTGGTTTGCGCTTCTTTGCTGCTCGTTCAGGGTGTCCGTAAGATACCTGTGCAATATGCAAAACGCCTTGTTGGTAACAAACAATATGGCGGTGCCCGTCAGTATATTCCTTTGAAGCTGTTTGCAGCAAACGTTATGCCTATAATCTTTGCTCAAGCTTTGATGTTCATTCCGTTGGCTATCGTTCAGTATTCAACAGATCAGACAGGTTTTGTTATCCGCTCTTTGATGGATCATAGGAGCTTGCTTTACAATATTGTTTTTGCAGCTCTGATTATCGCTTTCACATTCTTCTATACTGCGATAACCTTGAATCCTACTCAGATGGCGGAGGATATGAAGCGTAACAATGGTTTTATTCCTGGAATCAAGCCCGGAAAAGATACGGCTAATTATATCGATACAGTCATGTCTCGTCTTACTTGGCCAGGTTCATTGTTTATTGCTTTCATTGCAATTATGCCTGCTCTTGCTGGATTGCTGGATGTCCAAGACGCATTTTCTCAGTTCTTTGGTGGAACCTCTCTTCTTATTCTTGTAGGTGTTGTTATAGATACCTTACAGCAGATCGAGAGCCACTTGATGATGCGTCATTATGATGGATTGCTTAATTCAGGCCGTATCCGCGGTCGAAACGGTAATGTTTCCGCATATTGATTAAGTGTGTTTCTGTACTGAATGAATATATTTCTTAAGACAGAAGATGAAATTGAACTGATGCGTAATGCTAACCGACTAGTCGGTAAAACACTCGGTGAGATAGCTAAACATATCAAACCGGGTGTTAGCACGCTTCAGTTAGATAAAATAGCGGAAGAGTTTATAATGGACAATGGTGCCATACCAACCTTTAAGAACTTTCCTAACCCTTTTGGTAATCCTTTCCCCGCGAGTATTTGCACATCGGTTAATGATGCTGTCGTTCATGGGATACCTGACGAGAAGACAGTCTTGAAAGACGGCGATATAATTTCAGTTGACTGTGGAACGTTATTAGATGGCTTTAATGGAGATTCATGTTACACGTTTTGTGTCGGTGAAGTCTCAGCAAGTACAAAAAGCCTTCTTAAGGCAACTAAAGAGGCTTTGTATCTTGGAATAAAAAATGCTGTCGCTGGTAAGCATGTCGGTGATATAGGTAATGCTGTACAAAAGTATTGTGAGTCTTTTGGTTATGGTGTTGTTCGAGAGTTGACAGGTCATGGAATAGGACGGAATATGCACGAAGATCCAGCAGTCCCGAATTACGGGAAGAAAGGAAGTGGAGTGCTTCTGAAGGCAGGAATGTGCATTGCTATCGAGCCTATGATAACGATGGGAGACCGCACGATTTACATGATGCCTGATCGTTGGACAATTAAGACGCGAGACGGCAAACCAGCCGCCCATTTTGAGCATACTGTGGTAATAAGAAGGGGACAGGCTGAAATTTTATCTTCGTTTGAAGAAGTTGAACAATTAGAAGGAAATTTATATTAAACAATATGTCAAAGCAAGACGCAATAGAACAGGACGGAACGATAGTCGAGGCGTTGTCAAACGCGATGTTTCGAGTTGAATTGGAAAACGGATGCCCTATCACCGCCCATATATCTGGAAAGATGAGAATGCACTACATTAAGATTCTTCCTGGAGACAAGGTTAAGGTTGAAATGAGTCCGTATGATTTGACTAAAGGCAGAATAGTGTTCAGATACAAATAATTTTATAGAGATATATGAAAACGAGAACATCAATCAAGAAGCGTACACCCGAGTGCAAGATTGTACGTCGTAAAGGTCGCTTGTACGTTATCAACAAGAAGAACCCCAAGTACAAATTACGTCAGGGCTAAAAACTAATTTTTTAATTTTTAATAACAAAATGGCAATAAGAATTGTTGGAGTAGATTTGCCCCAAAACAAGCGTGGCGAAATCGCATTGACTTATATCTATGGTATAGGTCGAAGTAGTTCAGCAAAGATATTGGACAAGGCAGGCGTAAGCCGTGACCTGAAGGTCAGCGAGTGGACTGACGATCAGGCAGCTAAAATCCGTGAGATTATCGGCGCTGAATTCAAAGTTGAAGGTGATCTCCGTTCTGAGATCCAGATGAACATTAAGCGACTCATGGATATTGGTTGCTATCGTGGAATACGTCATCGTAACGGTCTTCCGGTTCGCGGTCAGAGTACAAAGAATAATGCTCGTACCCGTAAAGGTAAGAAGAAGACTGTTGCTAATAAGAAAAAGGCTACTAAATAATAATTAGTTATGGCAAAGAAATCAGCAACATCTAAGAAAAGAAATGTAAAGGTTGACGCTATGGGCCAACTTCATGTTCATAGCTCTTTCAACAACATTATAGTGTCTTTGGCAAACAGTGAGGGCCAGGTTATTTCATGGTCTTCGGCTGGTAAGATGGGCTTCCGCGGCTCAAAGAAGAACACTCCGTATGCAGCGCAGATGGCTGCAGAGGATTGTGCAAAAGTAGCTTACGACCTCGGTTTGCGTAAGGTTAAGGCCTATGTTAAGGGACCAGGTAACGGACGTGAGTCTGCTATCCGTGCCGTACATGGTGCTGGCATCGAAGTTACTGAGATTGTTGACGTAACACCGTTACCGCATAACGGATGCCGTCCTCCAAAGAGAAGAAGAGTTTAATTCAAGTACACAATTTTCATTTGCCTTTTACTCCGTGTAGGAGTTAATGGTGGAGATTAAAGAATTTAAAAAATCATGGCTAGATATACAGGACCGAAATCAAAAATCGCGCGTCGTTTTGGTGAACCAATATTCGGTGCGGACAAAGTTTTGTCTAGGAGAAACTTCCCTCCTGGACAGCATGGCAACACTCGTCGTAGAAAGATGTCTGAGTACGGTGTCATGTTGGCAGAGAAGCAGAAAGCTAAATACACATACGGTGTACTTGAGCGTCAGTTCCGTAATTTGTTTGAAAGTGCCGCTAAGGCTGACGGTATTACCGGTGAGGTTCTTTTGCAGAGCCTTGAGTGCCGTCTCGACAATATTGTGTTCCGTTTGGGAATCGCTCCTACTCGTGCAGCTGCACGTCAGCTGGTTAGCCACCGTCACATTGTAGTTGACGGTCAGGTTGTTAACATCCCTTCTTATTCGGTTAAGCCCGGACAGGTTGTAGGTGTTCGCGAGAAGGCAAAGTCACTTGAGGTTATCGAAGCAGCTCTTGCCGGTTTCAACCACAGTAAGTATCCTTGGTTGGAGTGGGATGAGAATACAAAGAGCGGTAAGCTCTTGCACAAGCCCGAACGTGCTGACATTCCTGAGAACATTAAGGAACAATTAATCGTTGAGTTGTATTCTAAATAAATCATTAAATTAATGGCGATATTAGCATTTCAAAAACCTGATAAAGTCGTAATGTTGGAGGCTAATGACAAATTCGGTAAGTTCGAGTTTCGTCCTCTTGAGCCTGGCTTCGGTGTTACCATCGGTAACTCTCTTCGCCGCATTCTTCTTTCTTCGCTTGAGGGTTATGCTATAAACACCATACGTATTGCTGGTGTTGAGCATGAGTTTTCCTCAGTACCCGGAGTAAAAGAGGATGTCACCAACATTATCTTGAACCTTAAACAAGTAAGGTTCAAGCAAGTAGTAGAAGAATTCGAGAACGAAAAAGTTAGTGTCACCGTAGAGAATTCTACCGAGTTCAAAGCTGGCGACATCGGTAAGTATCTGACTGGATTTGAAGTGTTAAACCCTGATTTGGTGATTTGTCATTTAGATGCCAAAGCCTCAATGCAGATTGACCTTACCATTAACAAGGGTCGTGGATATGTTCCAGCTGACGAGAACCGCGAATTCTGCACTGATGTAAACGTAATTCCTATCGATTCTATTTACACTCCGATTCGTAACGTGAAATATTCAGTAGAGCCGTATCGTGTTGAACAGAAGACCGACTACGACAAACTGGTTATCGAAGTTACTACGGACGGTTCCATACACCCGAAAGACGCTCTTAAAGAGGCTGCCAAGATCTTGATTTACCACTTCATGCTGTTCTCAGATGAGAAGATTACTCTCGAGAACAACGACGTGGAGGGTAACCAGGAGTTTGACGAGGAAGTTCTCCACATGCGTCAGCTGCTTAAGACGAAGCTCGTAGACATGAACTTGTCAGTACGTGCCCTTAACTGTCTGAAGGCAGCCGACGTCGAGACCCTCGGCGACTTGGTGCAATACAACAAAACAGACCTCTTGAAGTTCCGCAACTTCGGTAAGAAATCGCTTTCAGAGCTTGATGATTTGCTCGAGAGTCTGAATCTGTCGTTTGGAACTGACATTTCAAAGTACAAATTAGACAAAGAATAACCCAATTCGTGTCAGCCGGACGACTGCCCGACTGGCACGACTGAAGGTTTTCTCAAAATGAATTAACAAAAATGAGACATAATAAGAAATTCAACCATCTGAGTCGTACTGCATCTCATCGTAAGGCTATGCTTGCTAACATGGCTGTTTCGTTGATAATGCACAAAAGAATCACTACGACTCTCGCAAAGGCCAAGGCCCTCAAAATGTATGTAGAGCCCTTGATTACCCGCTCAAAGACCGATACAATGACTTCTCGTCGTGTTGTATTCCGTTACTTGCAGAACAAGTATGCAGTGACTGAGCTTTTCAAGGAAATCTCTACCAAGGTAGCTGACCGTCCCGGAGGCTATACCCGCATCATTAAGCTCGGTTCACGCCAGGGCGATGCTGCTGACATTTGTTTCATCGAGCTTGTTGACTTCGATGAGAACATGGCCAAGACTCCGAAGGCAGCTAAGAAGACTCGTCGTAGCCGTCGTGCTAAGAGCGCCGAAGCTGCTACTGAAGCACAGGTTAGTGAGGAAACTAAGGCAGAAGCAACCGCTGAGGAAGCTCCTAAGGCTGAATAATCTGAATCGAAAGTATATCTCTATTGATAGCGCCCTTTCCGTGAGGAAAGGGCGCTTTTTTGTTCCCATTATTGTTACAGTTGTCATGTATTAATGTATATTTCTCAGTGAATGGGAGTGGCTGTTGGTATTGCTATACATACATATTGTTTTCTTGTAGAGCTTGTGCATGTCTGGCATGTTCAGATTTTATATATAATAAAACGTGAGTTCGATATAAGAACCTTACGCAATA
>HF986708.1:1596-11955 GCA_000433175.1 Prevotella sp. CAG:1058 | reverse complement strand
TTAAAACGGTGTAAAGTATTTCTGTATTAAGTCAGTAAAAAGGATGGGCGTGGCAGTGCCGTTATGTGTTGATTATCAGTTGTTTACGTACTGAAACTCGTCTTCTGCCCTTTAACCCACCTTCCTGCCTTGAGCGGTGGTTGCCGTCGACGGCGTCGCGTGCCTGCGTCATGGCGTATATAATATAAATAGGTGTGGCACGTGCCTGCACGGAGGGGCATGGCGTTGCTTTCCCGGTATGCCAGCGGCACGCCTGATTGCGCCCTGCAGGTGCAGGCTTATAGTGTCGTGAGCGGAATTAGGTTATCGTAAACGTTAAATATATATAAATGTTTGTTTCGACGGGGCGGCCGTAGTCCGACGATATAATAAAAATATGTACCTTTGCACGCCGATTATTATCGGGGGAGCACTTAGAACCCCTGGAACGGAGTGTTAATAGTCGTACTTTTGGCCGAGTGCGACGGTTAGTGAATCGCCGTTCACAAAGAGAATTAAAAACGTTTTTTAGTAGTAATTTTTTAAATTAAAATGAACACTTTAAGTTACAAGACTATTTCCGCAAACAAGGAAACGGTGAATAAGGAGTGGGTCGTTATCGACGCAGCAGACCAGGTTGTAGGCCGTCTGTGCTCTAAGGTTGCCAAGCTTCTTCGCGGAAAGTACAAACCTAATTTCACTCCGCACGTTGACTGCGGTGACAACGTAATCATCATCAACGCCGCCAAGGTTGTGTTCTCCGGCAAGAAGGAGACCGACAAGGTGTACACACGCTACACCGGCTATCCCGGCGGTCAGCGCTTCAACACTCCTGCCGAGCTGCGCAAGCGTCCTTACGGCGCCGACAGAATCATCCGTCACGCAGTTAAAGGCATGCTGCCCAAAGGCCCGCTCGGACGCAGCCTGATGGACAACCTCTACATTTTCGACGGCACAGAGCACAACATGCAGGCCCAGAAGCCCAAGGCAATAGATATTAACCAGTACAAATAATTGAAGCGACAAATGGAAATGATTAATGCAATAGGCCGTCGCAAGAGTGCTGTGGCACGTGTCTATCTCACTGAGGGCACCGGCAAAATCACGATAAACAAGAAAGACATCAGCGTATATTTCCCCTCTGCAATCCTGCAGTACGTGGTAAAACAGCCACTTTTGCTGCTCGAGGCTGCAGAGAAATATGACATCAAGGCAAACCTCGACGGCGGCGGCTTCACAGGCCAGAGCCAGGCTCTGCGTCTCGCTATCGCACGCGCCCTCGTCAAGGTGAACGCAGAAGACAAGAAGAATTTGAAAGACCACGGATTCCTGACTCGCGACGCACGCGTTGTAGAGCGTAAGAAGCCGGGACGTCCGAAGGCACGCAAGCGCTTCCAGTTCAGCAAGCGTTAATGTTTGGTTTGCCGTCCTCCCACGCGGAGAGGCAAGCCTCGCGTTTAGCATCCAAACCGACAAGACCCGCCACGGCGCATATAATCGGAACGGTACAGGCCGCATGACGCAGGCCGTCGTTGACTGTCGGATACGGTTACCTGCCGGTTGGTTCTAATAAAACTAAAAGGAAAGTAAACAACAACAATTAAAAAAAAGAAAAAATGTCAAGAACTAATTTTGATATGTTACTCAAGGCCGGATGCCATTTCGGCCACCTGAAACGTAAGTGGAACCCCGCCATGGCTCCTTATATCTTCATGGAGCGCAACGGCATTCACATCATCGACCTTAACAAGACTGTTGCTAAGATAGATGAGGCTGCCGACGCACTGAAGCAGATAGCCAAGTCGGGCAAGAAGATACTGTTCGTTGCTACTAAAAAACAGGCCAAAGACATCGTTGCCGAGAAAGCTACTTCGGTTAACATGCCTTACGTAATAGAGCGTTGGCCGGGCGGAATGCTCACCAACTTCCCGACAATCCGCAAGGCTGTCAAGAAGATGGCCACCATCGACAAGCTGATGAACGACGGAACTTACTCTAACCTCTCAAAGCGTGAAATCCTCCAGATCACACGCCAGCGCGCAAAGCTCGAGAAGAACCTCGGTTCTATCGCCGACCTTACACGCCTGCCGTCTGCACTCTTCGTTGTAGACATCATGAAGGAAGCTATCGCCATCAAGGAGGCTAAGCGTCTGGGCATACCCGTATTCGCTATCGTCGACACCAACTCTAACCCACGCGACGTAGACTTCATCATCCCTGCAAACGACGACGCTAAGGACAGCGTAGAGGTAATACTCAACGCTTGCTGCGCAGCAATAGCAGAGGGTCTCGAGGAGCGCAAGATAGAGAAGGCTGACGAGAAGGCTGCCAAAGAGCAGGCTGAGGCTGACGCCGTTGAGGACAAGCCGAAGCGCGCACGCAAGGCCCGCAAGGACGCTCCTGCAAAGGAAGAGGAAGCTCCCAAGGCAGAAGAGGCAGCTGAAGAGGCTCCTGCAGAAGCTTGATTTTCATTTGACAAACATTTAATATATTAGAAGAAAACCATTATGGCTGTATCAATAGCTGACATACAGAAAATCCGCAAGATGACCGGCGCCGGCCTTGCGGACTGCAAGAAGGCTCTCACCGAGAGCGACGGCGACTTCGACAAGGCTGTCGAGATTATCCGCGAGAAGGGTCAGGCTATCGCCGCAAAGCGTAGCGACCGCGAGACTTCTAACGGATGCGTACTCGTTAAGGCTGTCGACGGCTTTGCCGCAATGATCGCCCTGAAGTGCGAAACTGACTTCGTTGCCAACGGCAAGGACTTCATCGCGCTGACACAGAGCATCCTTGACGCCGCAGTTGAGGCTAAGGCCAAGACCCTTGAAGAGGTTAAGGCCCTGCCGCTTAACGGCAGCACCGTACAGGACGAGGTAATAGCACGTTCTGGTATCACGGGCGAGAAGACCGAACTCGACGGCTACCTCTATCTTGAGGGCGACAATGTTTCGGTTTACGACCACATGAACAAGCACCTTCTCTGCACCATGGTTCAGACCAACAAGGCTGCCGAGGAGCAGGCACACGCCATAGCCATGCAGGTTGCCGCAATGAACCCCGTTGCACTCGACGAGGCAAGCGTTCCGCAGGAGGTTAAAGACTCTGAGCTGAAAGTTGCCATCGAGAAGACTAAGGAGGAGCAGGTTAACAAGGCTGTCGAGGCTGCACTGAAGAAGGCCGGCTTCAACCTCTACATCGCCGAGAACGAGGAGCACATCAACGAAGGCATCATGAAGGGCAACATCACTGAGGCCCAGGCTGAGGAAATACGCAAGATCAAGAAGGAAACAGCCGAGCAGAAGGCTGCCAACCTGCCCGAGCAGATGATACAGAACATCGCCAAGGGCCGTATGGCTAAGTTCTTCAAGGATTCTTGCCTGCTCAACCAGGAGTTCATCCAGGACAGCAAGATGAGCGTTTCGCAGTATCTGCAGAGCGCTGACAAGGACCTTACGGTCGTTGCCTTCAAGCGCTTCACCCTGCGTGCCGAGTAAAATTTGAAACTCAGACATAGTTTTAATATTCAAGTAAAAGCGCCAACCTATAGCGGTTGGCGCTTTTTCATGCACGCGGCATTGGTGCTTTTGGGGCATAATGGCCCCTTGAGATAAAAAACAAGCGAAAAAGTTTGCTAGGATACTAAAAATGTATTATCTTTGCAACGCAAAAATCACAAGGTACCTTGGCCGATCGGTTAGGTAACGGTCTGCAAAACCGTGTAGAGCAGTTCGACTCTGCTAGGTACCTCCAAAGACAAGGACATGGGTTTAAGGCCTGTGTCCTTTTTGCGTTTAAGCAATATGCATGCCCGTATTGTTTTTTTGTTGTTTGCCTTTCTTTTCTTTGCCGTTTCGTTGAAAAATATTAACTTTGCCGTTAAAGCCGCAGGCTGACGGTGGCACTTACGCCAGTGGCTTGCGCATGCGCGTACCTTGAATATAACTTACGGTAATAGTAGTATGAAGATTTTTGCAGTAGGGATGAACTACATCCTGCACAATAAAGAGCTTGACGGAGCGTTATATAAACCGGAGGAGCCTGTGATTTTCACCAAGGCCGACTCGTCGCTGCTGAAGGACGGGAAGCCGTTTTTCATGCCCGACGATTTGGGAAGCATCGAGTATGAGACCGAACTTGTCGTGCGCATCTGCCGTCTCGGCAAGAGCATTCCCCTGAGGTTTGCCCACAGGTATTATGATGCTGTCACCGTGGGCATCGACTTCACCGCCCGCGACTTGCAGCGCAAGCTGCGTGCCGAGGGCAAGCCGTGGGACTTGTGCAAGAGTTTCGACGGCGCAGCCGCAATAGGCGAGTGGGTCGATCTGGCAAAATTCCGTGACATACAGGCTCTAAGGTTCAGGCTCGACGTGAACGGACGGACGGTGCAGGAAGGCTGTTCGGCCGACATGCTGTTCAAGGTGGACGAGCTTGTGTCTTATATCAGCCGTTGGTTTACACTGAAGACCGGCGACCTTCTGTTTACGGGTACGCCGGCCGGAGTGGGCCCGGTTAGTATTAACGACCGCCTTGCGGGATGGATTGAAGACCGTAAGGTGCTGGAATTTAACGTTAAATGATAAACAGGAACATATTCCCCATATTATCGGTTTTGCTGTTTTCTTGCATGTACGGGGTGCAAGCCAGGGCGCAGAAGTTCTTTAACCTTACGGCCGACGAGGTCAAGGTTGACAGCGTGTTGCCTCATTTCACCTATTCGACAGCCCTTGACGGGGCATGGGGCGACTCGGTTTACACTGTAAGAATAGAGTATCCCGAGTTCATTGAGATGAGCAAGGCCGAGGCTGAGACATGTAAAAGCATCGTAGGCGGTACGCTGCCTGCAATGCCCGATGTCGCAGCCAATGTTGTCGTTGAACGCCGTCGGGGCAGTCTCGAGGTGTCATTCCTCCCCTTTGTCGTCCGTGGTGGCAAGTATATGAAGCTTGTCAGCTTCATGCTCGACGTCAAGTCTGCGCCCAAGCCTGGTGTACAGGCACGTTCAACGGCGCGCGCTGCCGTTGCTCCGGCTGACAGGTATGCAGCCCATTCGGTGCTTGCTACGGGCCGTTGGGCTAAGATCCGTGTGCCGTCTACTGGCATTTACGAACTTACGGAGACCCTTATCCGCCGTGCAGGATTCACTGACGTGAGACGTGTGAAGGTCTATGGATACGGCGGAGCCTTGCAGGATCCGGTCTTAAACGGCGATAATCTTATTGAATATGATGACCTGAAGGAAGTTCCTACGTGTACGGTTGGCGGCCGCAGGTTGTTCCATGCGCAGGGGCCGGTGTCTTGGAGTAGCAATAAGGCTTCTAAACGGACGCGCAATCCGTATTCGGATTACGGCTATTATTTCATCACCGAGAGTGACGGCGAGCCCCTTTCGGTCGACAGTACGGCTTTTGTCGACTCGTTCTACCCGTCTGCAGACGATTACCACATATTACATGAAGTTGATAATTATTCGTGGTTCCAGGGAGGACGTAACCTCTTTGAGAACGACCCTATCGAGTTGGGAAAGTCCAAAAGCTATGTTCTTATACCCGAAGCAGGGCAGAGTGGAGTGCGCACAATATCGATAGGAGTCACTTCAGGACAGGTTACTTCAGGCAAGATTGAAATCAACGGACTCCAGGTTACGACCTTCAAGCTTGACCGTTTCACCGAGTACGACCACGGAAAAGAGTACGAAGGCTCTTTCAGGATTTCGTATTACTCGCCTTCGGACACTGTTACCATAACACCGTCATCCGGCGGTCCGGTGCGTCTTGACTATATTTCGGTCTCTTATGAAACCCCGCGCAACCGTCCGATATTGGCCGGAACGTCGTTCCCTGTGCCGGAGTATGTTTACAATATAACCAACCAGGACCTTCACGCAGACGGTCCGGCGGATATGGTAATCATCGTTCCCACATCACAAAAGCTTACCGAACAGGCGCAGCGGTTGAAGGATTTCCACGTTGAGAATGATGGCATGAGGGTCAGGATAGTGCCTGCCGACGAGCTGTTCAACGAGTTTTCGAGCGGCACTCCCGATGCAAACGCTTACCGCAGATACCTTAAGATGCTTTACGACCGTGCTGAGACGGAGGCCGACATGCCTTCATACCTGTTGCTTTTCGGTGATTGCGTATGGGACAACCGCATGAATACGCAGGAGTGTGCAAGCCTGAATCCTGACGACTTCCTTCTTTGTAACGAGAGCGAAAACTCCTTCAGCGACACACAGTGTTATGTAGACGACGGTTTCTTCTGCTGTCTTGATGATGGTGAAGGCGGCGATCCGCTTAAAACCGACAAGCTCGATGTAGCCGTAGGACGTTTCCCCGTGCGCACGGAGGCTGAAGCTAAGATTATGGTCGATAAGACTATAAGTTACGCCGAGAACGAGAATGCCGGCAGTTGGCAAAATCTGTGCGTCTTCATGGGCGACGACGGCAACAGCAACCGCCACATGCGTGATGCCGAGGAAATGGCTGAAACGGTGGAAAGTATAAACCCTGCGATACAGGTTGAGCGTGTAATGTGGGACGCTTATCCGCGTGTAAGCTCTTCGACGGGCAACACTTATCCCGACGTTTCGCGTCTGCTGAAGCAAAAGCAGGAGGCCGGTGCCTTGATAATGAACTATTGCGGCCACGGACGTACAGACCAGATATCGCACGAACGTGTGCTTACAATCAATGATTTTGCCGAGTTTACCAACAAGAACCTTCCGCTGTGGATTACTGCTTCGTGTGAGATTATGCCTTTTGACTCGCAGGAAGACAACATCGGCGAGACTGCCGTGCTGAATGAGAATGGCGGAGCGGTGGCCTTCTTCGGTACCACCCGCACGGTGTACGTTAATTACAACAACGCCATAAACAAGGCTTATCTCAGGGCTTTGTTCACTCCCGGCGACGACGGGGAGTACATTTCGATAGGCGAGGCGCAGCGTCTTGCCAAGAATTACCTCATCACTCCGGTAGGTTCGAGCGGTTCGTTGATTGACGATACTGAGAACAAGCTGCAGTATTCGCTGCTCGGCGACCCCGCCCTTAAACTCAACATGCCGAAGCAGAGAGCAGTGGTCGACAGCATAAACGGCGTTGAACTAGCCTCGGCAGAGACGCTTCAACAACTTAAGGCAGGTACGGTGGTAACGGTGAAGGGGCATATCGAGACTGCCGCCGGCGACCTTGACACCGAGTTTGACGGAGTTGTTACCGGCATGGTTAGGGACGCAGAGAAGCTGATAGTCTGCCGCCTTAACGACACATCAGACGAGGGTGCTGATACTCCGTTTGAATATTACGACCGTTCAACCGTTCTTTTCAACGGTTCCGACAATGTAAAGAACGGCGAATTCAGCTTCTCGTTTGCCGTACCCAAGGACATTGATTACAGCAACGACAGCGGACTGATAAACATTTTTGCCGTGAATTCGACGACGGAGGAGACCGTAAACGGATGTACGGAGGACTTCGTGGTCGGAGGTTCAGGCTCGTTGGTTACCGATTCGATAGGTCCGTCGATTTATTGTTACCTTAATTCGCCGTCGTTCGTCAACGGAGGCAATGTCAATAATACGCCGTTCTTCGTGGCGGAGATTTCCGACAAGGACGGCATCAACGCCGCCGGAAGCGGCATCGGGCACGACCTTATGCTCATAATCGACGGAGACATGACCAAGACATACGTGCTTAACGACAACTTCGAGTACGATTTCGGCAGTTACACCACGGGCCGCACGTATTACAACATACCCGAACTGGAGCCCGGATTCCACACTTTGAAGTTCCGCGCGTGGGATATTATGAACAATCCGTCGACCACCGAGCTTACATTCAATGTCGTCAGGGGACTCACGCCGAGCCTGTTCAGCGTGAGCTGCTCGTCAAATCCCGCAAGCACGTCAACAAAATTCATCATCAACCACGACCGCATGGGCAGCAGCCTGAACGTTGAGATTGAAGTATTCGACATCGGCGGACGTCCTGTCTGGAAGCATAAGGAGAGCAGTGTGTCACCGGACGGCGCATACACTGTGGATTGGGACCTTACAGGCGATGACGGCGGAAAACTTGACACGGGCGTGTATATTTACCGTGTTAGGATTGGCAGCGATGACAGCGGCACGGTGTCGAAGGGCAAGAAACTTGTCATAATAAACAAATGACGTGTCCAGGGCGGCGCAGTATGCCAGCCGGAGTCCCGGTGCCCATTAAATTTCATTTGCCGGGGCGACATGTACAATAATACAGAAGAAAATCAGTTATTTATAAGGATGCCTTCCCTCCGTGTGTGCGGATTAAGGGAAGGCGCATCCGCCAACATTAATCTGAAAACAAATAAACATAATGAAGAACAAGCTAAGAATACTTGCAGCATTGTTGTTTGTCGCCATCTCGTCGGCTGTCAACGCCCAGGAGAAGACCGACATATTCAATCCCGAGCGCAACTCGGTTACTTCACAGACCATAGCTCCCGACGCACGTGCAGCCGGAATGGGTGATGTCGGCGCCGCAACCGACCCTGATGTCAACTCGCAATACTGGAATCCGGCCAAGTATCCGTTCTGCATCAGCCGTGCGGGCGTTGCCGTCAACTATACGCCATGGCTCCGCCAGCTCGTCAACGACATGGATCTTGCGTATCTTGCAGGCTACTACCGCATAGGCGACTACAGCGCCGTGTCGGCTTCGTTGCGCTATTTCTCTTTGGGAGAGGTCATGACTTCGGAGAATGCAGGCGCCATGACGGTCAATCCTTACGAAATGTCAATCGACGTGGCTTACTCGCTCATGCTTAGCGAGAAGTTCTCGTTGGCCGCCGCCGTCAGGTGGATTTATTCAGACCTTACTTACGACTACACCGACGACACCACACCGGGAAGCGCCTTCGGTGCTGACCTTGCCTTCTATTACAACAACTATATAATGCTAGGACACCGCGAGTGCCAACTCGGTATAGGTCTCAATATCAGCAACATTGGTAGCAAGATTACTTTCGGTGGCAGCGAGCGCAGCGAGTTCATACCGGCAAACATGCGTCTCGGAGCCGCCCTCATGGTGCCCATTGACGAGTACAACCGCTTCACTATTGCCGCCGACGCCAACAAGCTGCTCGTGCCTACGTATCCGCTTCAGGAAGAAGGAGAATCGGGCGAGGACTACGACCGCCGCATACAGACCGACTATTACGACATTTCGAGCATCGCCGGCATCTTCAAGAGCTTTGGCGACGCCCCCGGCGGATTCAAGGAGGAGTTGCAGGAGATACGCTGGAGCATAGGTGGCGAGTATGTCTACAACGACAAGTTCTCGTTGCGTGCAGGTTACCACCACGAGTCTGAGAACAAGGGTAACCGCAAGTATTTCACCTTCGGTGCAGGTTTCCGCATGAGCGCCTTCTCGCTCGACTGCGGTTACGTATGGGCCACGGCCAAGAGCAATCCGCTCGACCAGACCCTGCGCTTCACCCTTTCATTCGACATGGACGGTATCAAGGACCTGTTCAGAAGATAACCAAGCACGAACTGACATGCCGTGGCTGCGGCTTACAATATAAAACGTAACGACTATGAATATCAGGGTTGGTTTCGGTTTCGACGTACACCGCCTCGTTCCCGGGCGCGACTTGTGGCTCGGAGGTATCAAGATTGAGCACAGTCTGGGTCTTTTAGGCCACAGCGACGCCGATGTGCTGATTCATGCAATATGCGACGCGCTGCTCGGTGCTGCCAACATGCGCGACATAGGCTACCATTTTCCCGACACGTCGGCTGACACTTTGAACGTGGACAGCAAGATACTGCTGCGCAAGACGGTCGACCTGATAGCCACCAAAGGCTACACCGTGGGCAACATCGACGCCACCGTGTGTGCCGAGCGGCCAAAGATTAACCCGCACGTCGATGCCATGAAGGCATGTCTTGCCGAAGTAATGGGCATCGCTGAGGACGATATCTCGATAAAGGCAACCACAACCGAGAAGCTGGGATATACCGGACGCGAGGAAGGCATCAGCGCTTACGCCGTGGCGCTGATATCCAAGGAGTAAGCATGGAGCACCGGCCTGATGCGCCGGCATGTATGAAATACGGGCGGACGGGAGACAAACAAAATCTCCCGTCCGCCCGTTTTGCGTTTCTCAGGCAGCTTTCCGCCGCTCCTTTCAGCGTTGTCGTGTTACAGTATGTCCTTCAAGTGGCGTGCAGGCACTCCGCCTACTACCGTGTTTGGCGCCACGTCCTTGGTCACCACTGCACCTGCCGCAACCACGGCGTTGTCGCCTATCGTGACGCCCTGGAGTATGGTCGAGTTCGAGCCTACCCACACATTCTTGCCCAGCACGATGGGCGCCGGCGTCATGGTGCGCCGCTCTTCC
>HF986708.1:625-1521 GCA_000433175.1 Prevotella sp. CAG:1058 | reverse complement strand
CCTATCTGGCAGCGGTCGCCAATGAATACGCCTCCGTGGTCCTGGAAGTTGCAGCAGGCGTTGATGAACACGTCGTCGCCTATGTGCGTGTTTTTGCCGAAGTCGGTATAGAACGGCGGAAACATCTTGAAGCCCTTGCCTACGGAACGGCCGAACAGCTCGCAGAGCAGCGAGTTTATTTCTTCCTGGTCGTGGTAGGCTGAGTTAAGGCTGAACGTTATGCGCCTTGCCTCCTCGCTCATCTCGTCCATCAGCCGGTATATTTCGGGCGTGTCCAGCGGTTGCCGCGTCTTTACATATTCCAAAAATTCATTCAGTGTCATATCCTTTGTATTAATGTTCTTACCGGTTGCAAAGTTACAAAATGTCTTCAGCCGGCGTGTATACGGATAATTCATCTTTCAATACATTTTACAGATTCACGCCGCCGGGCGTGTTATTTTAAGGCCTTTAATCTTACTGTCTGTCTCGGATAATTAGTATATTTGCATCAGCGAACATTTTTTCCAACAAAAATCAACGTACAAAAGCTTATGAAGATAGATAGAGTCCATTTGGTTTATTTCAGCGCCACGTTCACCACACGCAAGGTGGTGCGTGCCATAGGTGCCGCATTTGGCGGCGAGGTTGTCGAGCACGACATAACCTGCGGCGGTCCGTCTGGCGGTGCGGTGTCGTTAGGCAGTGGCGACCTGCTCGTTGCAGGCGTGCCTGTATATGCCGGGCGCGTGCCTGCGCAGGCTGCCGTGGCACTACGCGCGTTCAAGGGCAGTGGCGTACCTGCCGTTCTGGTGTGCGTCTACGGCAACCGCGACTACGACGACGCCCTTGTCGAACTTCAGGACATAGTCGAGGCAGGCGGTTTCAAGACCGTTGCGGCGGGAGCGTTCATAGCC
>HF986708.1:0-610 GCA_000433175.1 Prevotella sp. CAG:1058 | reverse complement strand
GGCGGGAGCTTTCATAGCCCGCCACTGCATCTTCCCCAAGGTTGCTGCCGACCGTCCCGATGCTGCCGACATGCAGAAGATAGACGCTTTCGCCGCCGGTTGCGCAAGATTGCTTGCCGGTACGGACGACGTTGCATCGCTGCCAACGCCTGTGTTGAAGGGCAACCGCCCGTATAAGCAGGGCGGTGCGTCTACGTTCAGTCCCGTGGGCGACGCTTCGCTGTGCGACGGTTGCCAGGCATGCGTGCGCCAGTGTCCTGTCGGGGCCATTCCCACGGCCGACCCTTGTTCTACCGATGCGTCCAAGTGCATTGCCTGCGGCCGGTGCCTTGTGGTTTGCCATACAGGCTCGCGTGCGTTCCGCGGCGATGCCTACAAGGGCTTCGAGGCCAAGTTCATTGCGGCGTTTTCGGCAAGGCGCGAGCCTGAGGTGTTCCTCCCTGCCGGCGTATAACGTGCGTATCTGCCGCCTTGTGCGGTAGTCAGTTTTGCAAAGGTTACCTTTCGCATTGTGAAAGGTAACCTTTTGCCTTATAAAAGACCGTCTTTTACGTTGTAAAAGGTAACCTTTTGCAACGTGAGTTCGATATAAGAACCTTACGCAATAAGC
>HF986707.1:1086-11326 GCA_000433175.1 Prevotella sp. CAG:1058 | reverse complement strand
AAACGGTGTAAAGTATTTCTGTATTAAGTCACCTTGCCATGGACTGCCAACAGCCAGCTTTTTCCCTTCATTCTTATATTTTGTTTAATGGTCTGTAAATTAAATGTTTACACTTTATGTACGCACAAGTATCATTTTGCTTTGTATTGTTACCTGTTTGTACTTTTTTAACAAATAGAGGTGCCGTCTGTAAGTGATTTTCCGTAATTTTGTGATATGAATATTCATGCGAACTGAATTATTAACCAATAACAATTTAATTATGGAAAAGAAAAACATGTTAAGCCTGCTCCGCAAAGGTATGTTCATGATGCTTGCCTTGTTGGCGGCAGGTGTTATGGTGTCGTGCAGCAGCGACGACGACGATGACGACAAAGCTCCTTCAAATTTCGAGAAACCGAAGTATGAGGCTGATGCAGCGAAGTTTACTGTAACTGACGGCTCAAGCGAAATCAAGTCTATTGAGCTGACAGAGGCAGGAAATTTCATTATCCGTCTGAACAACACGGCGAACTATGCGCCAAAGACTGAAAAGCCGTTGGCAAGACTCTTGAAGAAGAATATCATGATTTCTCCTTATCTTGCGGCTGAGGCTGATAAGGCAGCGACAAGGGCTGAAATCGTGGTATGGTCAGACATCCTTTATGGAAAATACACAAAGACAGGCGACAACGAGTACACACTTGACGGTTATGGAACGCTTACCGTTGTCAGCGAGGGCGGAAGCGCGTACAGTCTTAGAATTAAAAAGACAGACGGCGAGACTGTTGACCTTGAGGCAAACAAGGCCGGTACGCCTGAGAGCGGAAGCATGACAGACAATCTTTGCCGTACATGGAACATCGACGGATTCCGTTATTACATACGAATAAACGGCAAGACGTATTTCGACGAGACTTCAACATCAATTGAGGAGCTTACCGAGAAGCTTAATAAATGGATGCAGGAGATGGATCCTGACTATACGGAAGACGACTCTGAGGTATTGTTTGAGTATGAGCCAAAACAGTTTGTTTTCAGCAAGTCGGGAACATACATGGTTCTTTACACTAACGATATGCTTGCAGTTTCTACATGGCGCTGGGGCGACCAGAGCAATGGCATACTGGAATATTCATGGAATCCTGACACATTTGACGACAGTGATTTAAGCGGAGAGGCAAAGATAGAGTTCAGCAACAACAAGTTGTTTATCACTGAAGGCAACAGCGAAAGTGAGGATGGAATCACGTTCGAGGTAGCTTCGGTTATCATTCTGAGTGAGGCTACAGCTTCAGGCAGATAGTAAAGGCGGCAGGGCTGCGGCCGGTTTATGGCATTGCCCGATGCTTTTAGATACAGACAAAAGAGGAAGTCAACACCGTGGCTTCCTCTTTCTTTATGTGTCTATAATGTAAGAAATGTGCGGCTTTTGTGACGTTTTTCTCGTTTTATGCTGTTAAAAAACAAATGTTTCCTTTTTATGTGTGGCATAATTATGTTTTTTTTCTGTATGTTTGCATTGTGTTACAGATATTTCATCCGCTCGACAGCAGCCTTGCAGAGCCGTCAAGGTTTACCGACCCTTTCTGTTATGAGCCCCATCCGTTGTGCCTTGCCGCCGCAGACGAGGTGCAGCGGTATATAATGTCTGACGGCGCGTTGCGCGCCGATGCCGGCCGTGGCAAGATGTTCGGCGTGCTTGTCGTAAGGACTGCCGACGGCCGGCGTGGTTTCCTCGCCGCCTATTCCGGACTGCTTGCCGGCCGCAACGACCATGCCTATTTCGTTCCGCCGGTGTTCGACGCCATGCAGCCCGACGGCTATTTCAAGACCCACGAGGCTGAGATAACAGCCATAAACAGGCAGATTGACGCCATTCTCCATTCTGAACGCTATGCCGCTGCCGTAAGTTTGCGCAGCCGGATAGAGCAGGAAAACAAGGCGGAGGAGGACGCTTTCAGGCTCAAGATGGCCGAGGCGAAGGCCGCGCGAGATGCCCGACGCAGTTCTGGAGAACCCGTTACTGCCGATGATGAGGCGCGGATGATACGCGAAAGCCAGTTCATGAAGGCCGAGCTGCGCCGCATACGCCAGCGCGGCAAGGAGCGTCTGTACGAGGCAGAAGCCGCCGTCAGTGAGGTTGAGGCTCATGTTTCAAGGTTGAAAGCGCAGCGCAAGGCTATGTCTGACAGCCTGCAACGCTGGCTGTTCAGCCGGTACAGCATGCTCGACGCACGCGGCGAGCGGCGCGACCTGTGCTCCATATTCGCCTCTACGCCCGGCGGCGTGCCCCCTTCGGGTGCCGGCGACTGCTGCGCGCCCAAGCTGTTGCAGTGTGCTTACCTCAACGGCCTGCGCCCCGTCTGCATGGCAGAGTTCTGGTGGGGAGCGTCTCCGGCCCACGAAGTGCGCCACCATCTGCACTACTATCCTGCCTGCCGTGGCAAGTGCCTGCCCATACTTACCCACATGCTGCAGGGGCTCGACGTTGAGAAGGGCAGCGTGGAGCGCGGCGTAAGCCAGCCGCTCGAGATTGTTTACGAGGACGAATGGCTTGCCGTTGTCAACAAACCGTCGGGCATGAAGTCGGTGCCCGGCAAGGGTGTGGCGGCGTCCGTGTTCGACGAGATGTGCCTGCGCCGCGCCGGCAAGCCCCGTGTAATGCTGCCTCACCGCCTCGACATGGACACGTCGGGACTGCTCCTTGTGGCTTACGACGAAGATACTTACCGCAAACTACAGGCGCAGTTCGCCGCACGCGAGGTCAAGAAGCGCTATGTGGCGCTGCTCGACGGCGTGCCCGACCGCCCCGCAAGCGGTACAATCAGTCTGCCGCTGCGCCCCGACCCGTTGGACAGACCGTACCAGAAGGTAGACCACGATAACGGCAAGGACGCCGTAACGGAATACAGGATAACCGATAATGACGGCCGTTTCGCCCGTGTAGAGCTGTTTCCCCTTACCGGGCGCACCCACCAGTTGCGCGTCCACTGCGCCCACGCCGCCGGCCTCGGCACGCCGATAGTCGGCGACCGCCTCTACGGCCACGGCACGGGCAGCCGCCTGTGCCTGCATGCCGAGGAACTGTCGTTCACCCACCCGGCAACAGGACGGCGCATGGTGTTCCGCACGCCGGCAGCCTTTTTGTTGGCGACAGATAATGGAATTATGGACAAGTAAATGCAGTAACAGGCCGTTCGCATGTAGTGTGCGAATGGCGTAAGCGTCAAAAATAAAGATAAATGATTATGGAACGAGACATGAAATGGAAGATACTAAAGAGCGAGTATCTTATAAAAAGGCCGTGGCTGACGGCACGTAAGGACACCGTGGAACTGCCCACGGGCGTCGTCAACGACGAGTATTACGTGCTTGAATACCCTACTTGGATTAACGTTATTGCCGTTACTGACGGCGGCGAGTATGTACTGATACGCCAGTACCGTCACGGCATAGGCGAGACAAACTTCGAGATAGTTGCCGGAGTGTGCGAGGATGGCGAGCAGCCTGTCGACGCCGCGCGCCGCGAACTTATGGAAGAGACCGGCTACAGCGGCGGCGAGTGGAGCGAGATAATGACCGTTTCGGCCAATACAAGCACGATGAACAACCTCTGCCACTGCTTCCTTGCCACGGGAGTGGTTAAGACCGGCAGCCAGCATCTCGACCGCACGGAGGACATCGAGGTGCATCTTATGGGCGAGGATGAGGTGTTCGCCCTGCTATCGGGCAACAAGATACGCCAGAGCCTTATGGCTGCGCCCTTGTGGAAACACTTTTACGAGAAGATGAGCAGCGGCCGTTAAGCCGCGCTCCGTATGCTGAGCAGGCTATTATGCCTGCTTTTTCATTTCAGCGAGCATGGCAAGTGCCTTGTTTTCAGCAGCTTCCATTATCTCACGTTCGCCCGGTCCCTTGTCGTTTATTCCGCACAGATGCAGTATGCCGTGAATTATTACACGGTGCAGCTCGTCGTCATACTCCTTGCCGAGCATCTCCGCATTTGAGCGTACAGTGTCCAGCGAGATAACCAGGTCGCCGTTTATTTTGTCGCCTTCGTCGTAGTCGAAGGTTATAATGTCCGTGTAATAATCGTGTCCGAGGTACTCGCGGTTCACTTCAAGTATCTTCTTGTCGTCAACGAACATATATCCGATTTCGCCCGTCTTGCGTCCGTAGCTTGCGGCAACGGCCTTTATCCACGCCGTAGTCTCGCGTTTCTTGATTTTCGGCATCTTAACGCCGTCGGTGTTGTATGTAATCATCTGTTTGCGTTTTGTATTCTAAATATTCAGGCTGCCAGGTCTTAATGTGTGGCTTACTGCTGCCTGTCGTCAGTTCTTTTTGGCAGAAATGCGCTCACGTCCATACCGAAATGAATCAGCTCGCGCACCATGCTTGACGACACACTCTCATATTTCGGTTCGGCATAGAGCAGTATTGTCTCAATGCTTCCTATCTGCCGGTTGATGTCGGCCTGCTCGCGCTCATACTCAAAGTCCTTTACGCTGCGCACGCCTTTTATTATAAACCTTGCTCCTTCGCGCTTTGCGAAGTCTACGGCGAGGTCGCTGAACGCCTTAACCTCTATCTTGTCGTTTCCGGCGTAGAGCTTTTTTATGTCGGCAACGCGCACTTCCGCGCTGTATAGGTATTTCTTATGGACATTTACTCCAACGCCAATCACAATCCTGTCGAACAGCGGCAGGGCGCGGCGCACTATTGCGTCGTGGCCTATGGTGAATGGGTCGAAGCTGCCTGTGAATAACGCCGTTCTTGATGTATTGTCCATATTGTTGTGTAAGTTTGGTTCTCATCCGTCCTGACGGTTCAGGATGTGTGCAAAGTTAATTCTTTTTTTTCATAGTCGGCGGTTTTTTCCGACTTAAAAAACGGGGCGTGCCGTCATGGCAGGGCAAGTCGGATGTCAGTTTGTGTGGAAATATATATAAAATCAGGCGTTTATATATTAATTTATTATTTTACCGTACGATTTTATTGATTTTTGTTTGAAGATACTGTTTCTTTTTATATATTTGCGAAGTGTATATGGGGATATAGTTTTTGTTTTACAGACCTTGCTGTATAAAAGGAGCAGATACCGAAAAGCTAAAGAGTAGGCTAATTAAAACAACATCTTTATGCAAACCTTTATTTACAGGTCGTTGATGGCTGTATTTGCTTTCACGGCTTTTGCTGCATTCTATTCTTGCAGCAGTGAAGATGAAGACAGTGCTTACATTACCGACACAAGCGGTAACAGCAGTCTGGCTTGGAGAATGGACAATGCCTTACTTGAGATTATGGAAAATAAGGATGGAAGCTACACCGAAGGTGGAAATATTTGTTATTTTGCCGATGAGGATACTCTTATGGTTCTTGACAATTGGACCTATACATTGTGCTCGCTCATAAATGAATATACGTCTGAAAAATAACGATGCTACAAGATTAACAGGCCACACTGATTCTGTTTATATAGTACCGCCATGGTACTTGGCGGTACGTTATGGCGGTTTGCGGACGCATGTAGGGTGCTGTTGTAAAGACAAGGATTGTAAAGAAGCTGATGAATATAATACTAATGGGTAAAGATTTTGAAGTACATGTTGAAGTGAAAGGCGAAGTTTACAGTGTCTGGTATAGAGTGTTGAACTGATTTGAGCCTTTTGTCATTTCATAATGGCTTTATAGATACAGCCGGCGGTGCTATGCCCTGCCGGCTGTTTTTTATTTTACGTCATACCGTTGCCTAAGCCGTAAGGCGCAAGCCCGCGGTCAGTTGTCGAACATCAGTTCCTGTTCTCCCGAGCGGCTGCCTGCCATACGCCGTCCGAAGTGCTTGTATGCCAGTTCGGTCACCATACGTCCGCGCGGCGTGCGCTTGATGAAACCCTCCATGATGAGGTACGGCTCGTACACTTCCTCAACCGTTCCGGCGTCCTCGCCGATTGCCGTGGCTATGGTGGTAATGCCCACCGGACCTCCGCGGAACTTGTCGATGATGGTCAGCAGAATCTTATTGTCTATCTCGTCAAGCCCGTACTGGTCTATGTTGAGCGCCGTCAGGGCTATGCGTGCGATGTCGGTGTCAATGCGCCCCGTACCCTTAACCTGCGCGAAGTCCCTCACGCGGCGCAGCAGGGCGTTGGCTATACGGGGTGTGCCACGGCTTCGGCGTGCTATTTCCACGGCAGCGTCGTCGTCGATGGGCACTTTTAGTATCGAGGCTGAGCGCTTCAGTATCTTGGTGAGCGTCTCAGGCTCGTAGTATTCGAGGTGCAGGTTTATGCCGAAACGGGCGCGCAGCGGAGCCGTGAGCAGTCCGCTACGGGTGGTAGCCCCTACAAGGGTGAAGGGGTTAAGGTCAATCTGTATCGAGCGCGCCGACGGCCCCTTGTCTATCATTATGTCGATGCGGTAGTCCTCCATTGCCGAGTAGAGGTACTCCTCAACTACCGGCGAAAGGCGGTGAATCTCGTCGATGAAGAGCACGTCGTTAGGCTCGAGCGACGTCAGTATGCCTGCCAGGTCGCCCGGCTTGTCGAGCACCGGGCCGCTGGTCAGCTTGAAGCCCACGCCCAGTTCGTTGGCTATTATGTTGCTAAGCGTAGTCTTGCCCAGTCCCGGAGGGCCGTGCAGCAGGGTGTGGTCGAGCGGTTCGCCGCGGTATTTTGCTGCCTCCACGAACACCTCGAGGTTCTCCACGACCTTCTGCTGGCCGCTGAAGTCGCCGAAGCGCAGCGGTCTCAGGGCGTTCTCAAACTCCTTCTCGGCCGACGATATGTTGTTGCTCCTTATGTCAAAGTCGTTGTCTGTCATTGTAGTCCCTTTCTGTCGGGTATGTTATCAAGCGCAAAGGTAAGAATAATTTGACAATTTACGGCTTAAACCGCACAAATAAACTCAGTCTTCGGCGCAATCGCCGAGACACTCCCTTATGATGTCCGGCGTGAAGCCGCGCCCCAGGGCGAAGCGTGTCAGCTTGCCGTTCAGCTCGTATTGGCTCGCTGCCTTGACGCTTTTGCGCTTCGCCGCGAGCAGCGGGCGCAGTATGTCAACGTACACCTGCGGGTCAACTTCGTCGAGCACGCGCTCCTGTATGCCGGCGGAAATGCGCTTCATGTAGAGCGCCTGCTCCACCTTGCGCCGTCCCCACTTGTTGTATCGTATCTTGTCGCGCACGAAGAAGCGGCAGTAGCGCTCGTCGTCAACGAAGCGTTCTTTGACGAGCCGCTCCATTACGCGCGCCTGCATGTCGTCAGGCACCTGCCAGCGGCGCATCTTTTCGGTCATTTCGTATGAGCAATGTTCGGCCGAGGCGCACAGCGCCGAGAGCTTCTGGTATATCTGTTCTTCGGTCATTATTGTTGTTTTTTGATGGAAGGGATGGGAGTAATGGGAGAATTTTTATTAATGGGAGGGGACTTATAGAACCGTAGGAGCCGGTTGCCTGTTATTCTTGTCAGGTTTGCTGGCTCTTACTTTTTTATTGCTTGCGGGCTTTACGTGCCCTCATCATGCGCCGTTTGCCGTAGCAGTCGCTGATTATGTCGACGCAGGCGAAGCCGCAGTCGCGCGCCGTTGAGGCTATGTCGTCGGCGTAAACGGGGTTCAGCTCGAAGTAGAGCGCGCCGCCGGGGCGTAGCGTCTGCGCGGCGTAGGCGGTTATGGGGCGGTAGAAGCGCAGCGGGTCGTCGTCAGGCACGAACAGGGCGGTGGCAGGCTCGAAGTCGAGCACGTTGGCCGCCATGTCCTTCTTCTCGTTGTCGCAGATGTATGGCGGATTGCTCACGACGACGTCCCACTGCTCGCCGCATGGCGTCAGATTGAGCGCGTCACGCCGCTCAACGGTGACGGCGGCGTCGTTAGCCCGTGCGTTCTCCTGCGCAACGTCGAGCGCGACGGGTGATATGTCCCACGCCGACACGTCGCAGCCGGGCACGTCGAGCGCCAGCGTAACGGCTATGCAGCCGCTGCCCGTGCCTATGTCTACTATCTTGGACGACGGACAGCCCTGCCTGTCGGCGGTTATCAGGGCGCAAAGCTCCTCGGTCTCGGGGCGCGGTATCAGTATGCCGGGGCGCACGCTGAAGCGCCTGCCGCCGAACTCTGCCCAGCCCATGACGTACTGCACGGGTTCGCCGCGCCGCAGCCTGCTGAATATGCCTTCGAGCCTTGCCGCATCGTCCGCCGCCAGCGACTCAACCGCTCCGCATATAATGTCGGCCTTGCCCATGCCGAAGCCGGCGTCGAGCACATAGTCTGTTATGGCGCGAGCCTCGCCCTCGTCGTAGAGGGGCGTCAGCGTGCGCCACAGTTCGCGGTAGGTCATGTCTCGTCCTCCTTTCCCTCGCCGGCCGTGCGGCGCTTTTTGGGCAGGCGTCCGCTTTTGCGCAGCGCCTCCGCTATTATCCATTGCAGCTGTCCGTTGGTAGAGCGGAACTCGTCGGCGGCCCATTTCTCTATTGCCGCCATCGTGTCGGCGTCTACACGCAGGACGAAGCTCTTTGTGCTATTCTCTTTCTTTGCCATCTTTTCCCATTTGCCTTAAGGCTTCAGTATAGAGGTCGGTGTTGCCGTCGCCCGACAGGTATATGCTGCGCATATTTTCGGGCATGCGGTAAAACTGGAGGTAAGTCAGGTATTCAATTATCACGGCGTAAAGCGCTAGCGGCAGTATGAATGTCCATGCGTACAGCTCTTCTAAGAATGCACTTGCCCACCCGGTATCGCTTTCCAGCATCGCTAATACGCTTATCACGATAAGCCAGTCGACGATTTTTACCGCAAGGCAGTATATAATGAAGAGCGGCCGGCTGCGCAGGTAGAGCCTGTGCTTGATGCCGCCCAGCGTAATCTCGCGCTTCATGGGCTTGCGGCGCAGCCGCCACAGGTAAACACCCCATGCCATGACGCCGGCATAAAGGACTGAGGAGATAACAAGGAATATCCAGCTGTTGAACATGCCGGCGGCATACATGACCGCCGTGACTGCCAGTCCGAGCACACCTGCAGCGATGTCCGCTTTGCCTTCTAACGCCGGATTGTATCTGTATTCAACCACCTTGAGTTGGCTTAGCCCTCTTCTGAACATACATTTTTCAACCACCTTGAGTTGACTTAGTCTTATTCTGAACATACACTTTGGTTTTAGGTCAGATATTATGGTTGCGGCGTTTGCCGTCTTTCATAGCGCGAAAGACGGCCTTTTACACGATGAAAGACCGTCTTTTGCAGCCTGTTTTGCCGTCTTTTGCAAGATGTATGATAACGTGCTGACTGTCAGATGATTATGTCTGTGTCAAAAAACGGGGTTTGCCGTCATGACGGTTACGGCCGTCGGCGATTCATCAGTGGTTCAGCGTGCCTGTGTTGATTACCGGCTGGGCGGTGTCGTCGCCGCAAAGTACGACGAGCAGGTTGCTCACCATGGCAGCCTTCTTGTCCTCGTCGAGTTCGATTATGTCCTCGTCAGCCAGCTTGTCGAGCGCCATCTTCACCATCGACACAGCTCCCTCGACAATCTTCTCGCGTGCAGAGATGACGGCCGTGGCCTGTTGACGGCGCAGCATCACTGCCGCAATCTCGGGCGCGTAGGCAAGATAGTTGATGCGTGCCTCTACCACTTCGATGCCCGCCATTGCCAGGCGCTCGTCTATTTTCTGCTCGAGTTCCTCGTTTATCTCGTCGCTACCGCCGCGCAGGGTCAGTTCGTTGTCGTCCTGCCCGTCGTTGTCGTAGGCGTACCTGCCTGCCACCTGCCTCAGTGCCGCGTCCGCCTGTATGCGCACGAACTTCTCAAAGGCGTTCATTATCGTGGCCGTCTTGGCACCGGCGGCAGCCGCGTCGGTGGCAGCCTTTGACTGTGCCATGGTCTGCGCGTCTATTTCAAACATTGCCTTGTACGTGTCCTTGAGCTTCCACACCAGCACCATGCCTATCATTACGGGGTTGCCTGCCTTGTCGTTAACCTTTATCGGCTCGGCGTCGAGGTTGCGTGCGCGCAGCGACAGGTTTTTTACCGAGAAGAACGGGTTTACCCAGAAGTAGCCTGCCTGTGTGAACGTGCCGCGGTATTTGCCGAAGAACATCATCACGCGGGCCTCGCCCGGCTCTACCAGCATGAAGCCGCCGCTGACGAACATGTTGGCTATAAGCAGCACTGCGCCGCCCACGCCTGCGCTGACGGCAGCCGCGCCGCTGAACGTGGCGAACGCCATTACGATAAGGGCGATGCTGACAACATACATGAGAA
>HF986707.1:0-1025 GCA_000433175.1 Prevotella sp. CAG:1058 | reverse complement strand
GTTGAGCGTCGTGCCTGTAAAGGTGAATTCACGATTTTCCATAGGTCTTTTGTTTTATATTAGACAATAAATTATGATATCATTTTGATATTACAAAGATATGCGATTTTGTGCTTACGGCAATGGGAAGGACATAAGTTTTAACATTGTATAACAGTCGTGCGGCGTGTGCGTGCGCCATTTTGCCGTCCGCAGGCTTGTTGTTTTGGGTGCAGGGTGCAAAAAGAGTCCGGCAACCGGCCGTTCCGCGTATGGTTACGGAACGGCCGGCGGCCGGACTTTATGTATAAACAAGTGCCTTGACGGCTTATTCCTTGGCTTGTGTAAGTTCGATGGCCTTGTTCACGATGTCGCTCGTTTCGTTGATTATCTGGAAGTATTCGCTCATGTCGAACAGGTCGCGGGCTATCAGGGCTTTGAGCTGTGTCTTCAGATAAGGCAGCGTCTTCTGCAGCTCGTCGTCGTCCTTCGGCTTGACGTTCTGCTTCTCGCCCTCTTTCAGCACGTCGTCTACGAGCTGCTGGGGCACCTGGAATCCGTCGCGGAACGACTCGAACGTTGGGAAGAGCGACTTAAGCTGGTCGCGGTGGTTGTCGATGTAGCGCAGGTCGGTGTTGATTACTATGCCCTTGAGCACGAGCTGGCGGTGGAACTTGGTGTACTGGAGCGTGTCGAGCGGTACGAACACGTCGGGCATTATACCGCCTCCGCCGTATACGGGGCGGTGCTTCTTCAGTGTGTAGAACTTCAGCGAGTCGGCGAAGTGTATGCTGTCGCGGTTAGTCAGCTCGCCGTGCTTGAGGCGCTTCTCGAAGTCGAGTGCGTAGTCCTCGCGGTCGCCCTTGGTGTAAGGCTTCTGTATGCAGCGGCCGGAAGGGGTATAGTAGTGGGCTATTGTTAGGCGTATCATGGAGTTGTCGGGCAGGGGTATGGGGCGCTGTACGAGGCCCTTGCCGAAGGTGCGGCGCCCTATTATGGTGCCGCGGTCGTGGTCTTGTATTGCGCCTGAGACTATCTCGGCGGCC
>HF986706.1 GCA_000433175.1 Prevotella sp. CAG:1058 | reverse complement strand
TTAAAACGGTGTAAAGTATTTCTGTATTAAGTCAGCATGTTTGCAGGTGTGGATATAAAAAATAGCCAGGGATTTACGTGTCTGTATGACATGCCGCGTAAATCCCTGGCCATTTGCATTTTGTATATCAGTTCCTTGTCTTTATTTCACAGTCGGCAGGGGCTTTTATGTTCTCGTCAAGTGTTATCGAGCCAATTGAATCGGCAACGATTATGCCTGATGTCGGATTCTTAATGTTCGTTATGTGTCCCTTAATGTCGGCGTTAAGCGTTGTATATTCGAACGCCCTGTCGCACGAAGCGTCGAACGTGCAGTTTTCAAGTACAAGTCCGTGAGCATAGCACAGGGGCTGCTCGCCTGATATGTGGCAGTTCACAAGGCGCAGGTTGCGCGAGTGCCAGCCCAGGTATTCACCGTTCAGTTCCGAGTCGTAAATTGTCACGTCCTCGACTTCCCAGAAGGCGTCCTTTGTAGTTATCCTGGCATTGTGAATCTCTGCGTTCTTAACGTATTGGAACACGTATTTGCTGTCGCTTTCCAGTCCGTCAATGCGTATGTCCCTGCTGAACATGAAAGGGTAGGTGCCTTCGTGAAGTTTCAGGTTCTTTATGTTAATCCGGTTGCAGCGCCAGAATATCTCGTCGGCATCGTTGATTTCAACGTTCTCGATGTCGATGTCGTTCATTTCACGGAACATTTTCGGAGCGTCTATGACGGTATTCTTCATCGTAAGGTGGTCTGAATACCACAAGGCGGAGCGTCCGCCTACGGCAAAATAGCAGTTGTCGATTGTGAATCCGTGGACGTGCCAGAACGGATAGTTTCCCTCGAATCGGCAGTTTGTCGCAACGATGTTGCTGCATTCCTTTATTGCTGACTCGCCTTCACGTATGGTTACATTGTCAAGGTGTATGTCGTGCGATGCGAACAATGGGCGCTCGCCTCCGAACTCGGTGTTTTCAATCAGTTTCATAATACGTTCGTTTTTAATTTTCACCATGGTTGCAGGCTGTGGATGAAATAATGTCTTGCATGTATTCACCTTCACGTCTTAACCGTGCTGGTTATCATATTGTCTTTATTCTGTGTGCAAAGTTACACAAATTTGCAGAAAACGGATGTATCAGATTTACTGATTAGATAAAATAATTTACGGGGAATTAATAGTAGTCGTGGAGAATTGCGGGAAGTGATGTGGAAAATGAAAATCCGGTTGCGTGAATTGGAACTGCGCAACCGGATTCTTATTTCATTTTTTATAGTTCTATTGCATTACCGATGCATCCGTTAGGCATCTGTATGTGAATCATCGCACACACTGTTGCCGCAATGTCATTGATTGTAGTCTTGGCGTTGGTCTTTCCGGGCTTTACATGCCAGCCCATTAGGATGAACGGTATGTGCGAGTCATACGGGTTCCATACACCGTGCGTGGTGCCGCGGCCTATGCCGTCAGACGATACTTCGTAATTGGCAGGATTTAGTACAATCTGTATGTCTCCACTGCGCAGTCTGTTGTATCCGTTAATAAGCTTTTCGCGTACGACAGACGGTATTGATGCTTCATTAATGTGTTCAAGATCAACAACATAAGTATATTGCGGGTTGCGTTTAAGCCACTCGATAGCATATTTCTTTACCTCATCAAGATTCAGTGCGAGTGAGTTTATTGCTTCATGATTGAGGTAAACGTTGTAATTTAATATGCACTTGACAAGTTTCTTCTGTACCCCGAATTTCTGTTTCAGAAAACCGTCCAGCTCATCTGCTGTCTTGTCTGGCCAGAATCCTTCTGCCGGAATTCCGTGTTTTTGCAGCATCAGAATGTTGTTGGCTGCTCCGTGGTCAGCCGTAAGGAATAATAAATATTGCCCTTTACCTATTTTCTGATCAAGGTAACTGAACATGTCTGCAAGTTTTTTGTCAAGATCAACAAAGATGTTTTGTATCTCTTTGCTGTGTGTCGCATATTTATGACCGATTTTATCTGTGCATGAGAAACTTACTGTAAGCATGTCTGTAATTGAGTCTTGTCCTAAAGCTTCACCTTCGATAGCGGCTTTAGCCATTGCTTCTGTCATCAAATTACCGTAAGCTGAGTATGAAATCTCTTTTTCGGTATGTCCTCCATATTCCTTGTTGAATTTTGAAACCCATTCAGGAAGTTTGTCCATATAATATGAACTCGTGATGAATGTTCCTGTTGAATTGTCAATCCAGTAAGCCGCATTGGCTGAATGTCCAGCCGGCAGAATAGATGCGCGGTCTTTTATTGATATACCAATTACTTTTGCATTGAAATCAGTAGCGATTTTAAGTTCATCGCCTATTGTTGTAGTAAGGAGATTGCGGGGTGACATACATCCAGCTGCAGATTTACTTCCGATGCTGTGTACAGTTGTGTCTGTACAGCAGTATGTTATTTTTCCGTTAATCATCATTTCGTTACCTGCGATTCCATGTATCGAGGGTACTGATCCTGTGAATATTGAAGAGTGACCTACTGCTGTAACTGTAGGTACATAATTAATCATTGTGTTCTCGCAATTGTAACCTTCGTGGAGCAGTCTTTTGAAACCTCCTTCACCATATAAGTCGTAATAGCGGTAAAGGTAATCCCAACGCATTTGGTCTACGACTATTCCTACAACTAATTTGGGCCTATTCAAGGCCGCTGCCACGCTTGTCAGACAGTTAAGCGTGACTAAAGCAAAAGATACATAAAGTACTTTTGAAATCAATGAATTTCTTTTCATTTCTGTATTTGTTGTTTTGACTTTGCAAAAGTACTTCTTTATTTTTGATATCTATATCTCAGATAAGTCGGTTGCGTAAATCTTCACACAATATTAATATTAGGTCGTAAAATATTTCTAATATTAATATTGTATGCAGATTGTTCAAATTAAAATGTATGGTTTCAGTTTATTTACTTTGATTATTTCAGTACAATGCCTGTAAATATTCGTCCTGAATTTGTTCCAAGTTTTCGGGCTGAGAAATATCTGTCAGATGTATTGAATGTACAGATATCTGATACTGTAATATTTTCTTTAGATATTCCTGATTGTACCAGCTGCTGTAAGTTACACTCTTTCAAATCAATATGCCATTTGTCTTTATGTTGGCTTATGGCGCTCATGTCAAATCCGGCAGAAGCGAATTCGTTGTAAACTTCGTCACCTACTTCAAATGCCTCAAGAGAAATTCCTGGCCCGATTACTGCAACGAGATCTTGAGGTTGTGATTGATAGGAGAGTCGCATTGAGGCAATAGCTTTTTGCGCAATGCGTTTTACTGTACCACGCCAGCCTGCATGTATTGCTGCCGAAGCGTGATGTTTGGGGTCATAAATAATTATCGGGATACAGTCGGCTGTCGACACTCCAATGCAAATGTCCCTTACGTTAGTCGTAAGGGCGTCAACGCCTTCCAGTATCTTGGCCTTTACCGTGTCGGGCAATGTGAGGAATTCCCCGCCAATCTGTCTTACTTCGCAGTCATGTGTCTGGTGGGGCATTATTATGTTTCCCGCTTTTACATTTAGCTTGCGCCCAAGCATTTCAAGATTGCTCTTGATGCACGCCTCGTCGTCTCCGCAGTAGCGGTTTATGTTGAATCCTCCGTATTCGCCACGGCTTACGCCCCCGCAGCGTGTCGTATTGAATGCGGTGACCGAAGGCGAAAGGTCGTAATAGTCTAATACCGGTGAATCGGGCCCCATGATTGTTACGGATCTTATTGTTTGGTATAATATGAAAATGAATCCTGGTATTTAAAAGTCTTCCTCTACATCCTCGATGTCTTCTATCTCGATATCGTCTCCGTCGATGAATTCTATTTCGTCCTCACCCTCTTCGCGTAATTCAACAGGCAGGGTACCGAGGTCTTTGTCGCGGTGTACAAGGTTTTCTTCTGAAGTTATGCCTTTCAGCTTGTTGCTTTCGCTGTTCAGTTCGCGCCAAAGGACATCCTTCAGCTCGTTGAGTCCCTGTCCGGTGACGGCTGAGATGAATACTACCGGTATGTCTTCGGGCGTCGTCTCCTTGAGCATTTCAATGAGTTCTTCATCCAGCAGGTCGCATTTAGTCACGGCAAGTACGCGGTGCTTGTCAAGCATTTCAGGGTTGAAGTTCTTAAGTTCGCCCAAGAGTATCTCGTATTCTTTCTTTATGTCGTCAGTATCGCCCGGTACCATGAAGAGCAGCAAGGAGTTACGCTCGATGTGGCGAAGGAAACGCAGGCCTAATCCCTTGCCTTCGCTTGCGCCTTCTATAATGCCCGGAATGTCGGCCATGACGAACGACTGCTTGTCGTGATAACTCACGATGCCGAGCGACG
>HF986705.1 GCA_000433175.1 Prevotella sp. CAG:1058 | reverse complement strand
GTATGTGGCTCTGACTTTCCTGCGCAACGCCGAAGTTGCATGCAAGGGCAAGCTGCCTTTCTGCCAGGACACAGGTACTGCCATCATCCACGGCGAGAAGGGACACAACGACAAGTATGTGGCTCTGACTTTCCTGCGCAACGCCGAAGTGGCATGCAAGGGCAAGCTGCCTTTCTGCCAGGATACAGGTACGGCAATCATCCACGGCGAGAAGGGACAGCAGGTTTGGACAGGCTTCTGCGATGAGGAGGCTCTGTCAAAAGGAGTTTACAAGACATACACAGAGGAGAACCTGCGCTACTCACAGAACGCTCCGCTGAGCATGTATGAGGAGGTAAACACACGCTGCAACCTGCCTGCACAGATAGACATCGAAGCAACAGAGGGCTGCGAATACAAGTTCTTGTGCGTGGTTAAGGGCGGAGGCTCTGCCAACAAGACATATTTCTATCAGGAGACAAAGGCAAGAATACAGAACCCGGGCACTCTGGAGGAGGTAAACACACGCTGCAACCTGCCTGCACAGATAGACATCGAGGCAACAGAGGGCTGCGAATACAAGTTCCTCTGCGTGGTTAAGGGTGGTGGCTCTGCCAACAAGACATATTTCTACCAGGAGACAAAGGCCAGGATACAGAACCCGGGCACGCTGGTTCCGTTCCTCGTCGAGAAGATGAAGACTCTCGGAACGGCCGCTTGTCCTCCTTACCACATAGCTTTCGTTATCGGCGGAACATCGGCTGAGAAGAACCTGCTGACCGTGAAGCTGGCTTCAACCCACTATTATGACAACCTGCCTACTACGGGCGACGAGACAGGACGCGCATTCCGCGACGTTGAACTGGAGAAAGAACTGCTCGAGGAGGCTCACAAGATTGGACTGGGCGCACAGTTCGGCGGCAAGTATTTTGCACACGACATCCGCGTTGTCCGTCTGCCACGCCACGGAGCGTCATGTCCTATCGGTCTGGGCGTAAGCTGCTCTGCCGACCGTAACATCAAGGCTAAGATCAACAAGGACGGTATCTGGATTGAGAAACTTGACGATAACCCCACGGAATTGATACCTGAAGAGCTGCGCAATGCAGGCGAAGGCGACGCCGTAAAGATTGACCTCAACCAGCCGATGAGTGAGATCTGCAAGATATTGTCACAGTATCCTGTCTCAACACGTGTAAGCCTTAACGGCACGATTATCGTTGCACGCGACATAGCACACGCCAAACTGAAGGCGCGTCTGGATGCAGGCGAGGATCTGCCTCAGTATTTCAAGGATCACCCTGTACTCTATGCAGGTCCGGCAAAGACACCTGAAGGCATGCCTTGCGGCTCTATGGGCCCGACAACAGCCAACCGTATGGATCCGTATGTTGACGAGTTCCAGGATCACGGAGGCTCAATGGTCATGATTGCCAAGGGTAACCGTACACAGGTTGTTACTGATGCTTGCAAGAAGCACGGCGGTTTCTATCTGGGCAGCATAGGCGGTCCGGCAGCAGTTCTCTCGATGAACAGCATCAAGAGCATCGAATGCGTTGAATATCCCGAACTGGGCATGGAGGCTATCTGGAAGATCAATGTTGTTGACTTCCCTGCATTCATCCTCGTTGACGACAAGGGTAACGACTTCTTCAAACAGCTGAAGCCGTGGACTCCAACTTGCAAGTAAGTACTTGCTTGGAATAATAAATAAGTAAAACGGGCAGACAAGTTGTTACAGCTTGTCTGCCCGTTGTTTTTCAGTGTTTATATAAATGTCCGTTCTTTTTCTGTTAACCAATACAGGATAGGCCGTTTACCATCCTCCACCCAGCGCCTTGTACAGGCTCACTGTTGCCAGCTGGCTGTCTAGCAGGGCGTCGCTGAGTCCAATCTGGGCGTCAAGGTATGTACGCTGGGCGTCAAGCAGGTCCATGTAACCTATGGCTCCGTTGACATACTGTACCAATGCGAGCGAAAGCGCCGTCTTAGACGAGTTTTCAAGAGCGTATCTAGTCTTGTATATTTCCTTCACCTTGTTGAAGTTCTCTATGGCGTTGTATGCGTCCTTAAATGCTGTAAGCACGGCTTTCTCGTAGGCGTATGTGGCACGTTCGTATGCGGCTTTTGCCGCCTTGTGGCGTGCCTTGTTCTTACCCATCGCGAATACCGGTTGCAGGAGATTTGCGCTCAGCAGGTGGTATGGTGACTTCAGGACGTTTTTCAGTTCTTCGCTTTCGGTGCCGAGGTAGCCCGTCAGTGTAATGTTGGGAAACATGCTCGTGTAAGCCACTCCCACGGCGGCATTGGCGGCTATCAGTTTCTGTTCGGCCTCGCGCACGTCAGGACGGCGTTCCAGCAATGACGAGGGCAGTCCTACGGGCAGGCTGTCGGGGAAGTTTACTTCTTGCGGCAGGGTAGAGCGTTGTATATGGTGCGGATATTCGCCTATCAGCAACGCCAGTTCGTTCTCCTTGCTTGTTATTTTCCGTTCAAGGTCGGGCACGAGCGTTGCCGTGCGCGACAGTTCCACCTGTGCTTGCCTGTACGTCACTTCCGATGTAAGTCCGCCTTCATATCGTATTTTTGCCAAGTGTTCGCTTTCCTTACGTGCTGTCAGTGTCTGGTGCACTATGGACAGCTCATTGTCCAGTGCCACAAGTTCATAATAGGTTTGCGCCACTTGTGCTATCAGGCTCATCTGCAGTGCGCGGCGGTTTTCTATCGAAGCCATGAATTCCGCCTTTGAGGCATCATGCGCCCAGCGCAGCTTTCCCCACAGGTCAAGTTCCCATGACATTGTGCCCTTAAGGTCGAACTGGTTGTCGTCGCTGTGGTCTTCGCGTTCTCTTTCAGCGTAGACGCGCACTCCCAACGCAGGAAACAAGTTGGCGTAGTTTATGCGTTTCATCTCAGCCAGCTCCTTAATCCTGGCGGCCGCCATGAGCATGTCCTTATTGTAAATCAGTGATTTATTAATCAGATTTTGAAGTAACGAATCTGTGTAGACCTGTGTCCATGACAGGTCGGCTAGCGACGCCGAATCTGTGCTTTCGCCGTTGTTAAGTGTTGCCGGCATTTCTATCTTTGGGCGCGTGTACTGCCTGCCTATCTGGCATGCTGAAAGGCAGACCACGGCTATAATGATAAGAGCGTGTCTTATGTATTTCAAGTTATGTGTCATAATCAATCTTGCGGTCCTGTTGCTTTAGCTATCCTGTTGCTTTTCCTGGATTGCAACCTGTTTTTCGCCTTGTATATCGTTATGAAAAAGAATGGGATGAGTTGTATGCCTATGAAAACGGCAGCTATCATTCCGAAGAATACGCCAGTACCTATGGCTTTCCTGCTGGCCGAACCTGGGCCGGATGCCAGCACCATCGGCATGATACCGAGAATGAATGCAAATGATGTCATAAGTATAGGGCGGAAGCGCAGGCGTGCAGCGTGCAAGGTAGCTTTCAGTACGTTTACTCCCGAGTCAGTCTCGTCTTTGGCAAATTCGACTATGAGGATTGCGTTCTTTGCGGCCAGACCCATCAGCATTACAAGTCCGATCTGGAAATAGGTGTCGTTCTCCAGTCCGCACACGGCTATGCCGATGTATGCGCCAAGTGCGGCCACAGGCAGCGAGAGCAATACGGCAACAGGAATGCTCCAACTTTCGTAAAGTGCGGCGAGGAACAAGAACACGAACGTGAACACCAGTGCGAGTATGATTCCTGTCTGTCCACCTGCCTTTTTCTCCTGATATGACAGTCCGCTCCATTCAAGTCCTATGTTGTCAGGCAGGTGCTCATGCACAAGTTCTTCCATTATCTCCATGGCCTGTCCCGAGCTGTAGCCTTGTGCGGCCGTTCCGCGTATTATGGCTGTGTTGAACATGTTGAAGCGTTTTATGCTTCCCGGTCCCGTTGTGTATTCGGTGTTGCCCAGTGCTGTCAGCGGTATCATGTCGCCGTTGGAGCCGCGTACGAAGTACAGGCTCATGTTGTCCCTGTGCTCTCGGTATGGGGCTTCGGCCTGTATGTAGACGCGGTAGATGCGGTTGAACATGTTGAAGTCGTTAACGTACACCGAGCCAGTATATGCTTTCATCGTCGAGAATACGTCAGAAAGTGGCACGCCGAGCATTTTTACCTTGTCGCGGTCAACGTCGAAATAGAGTTGGGGTATCTCTGCTTGCAGCGATGACGAAAGTCCGGACAGTTCTTTGCGAAGCGAGGCATAGTGCATCAGCGTGTCGGCGGCGTTCACTAGGTCTTCGTAAGTGGCGTCACCGTGCGCCTCAAGTTGCATCTCGAATCCGCCTGATGTTCCAAGGCCCGGTATTACGGGAGGCGTCGACAGGTAAAACTTGCATTCAGGATATTCGGACAGCTCGCGGCTCACGTCGGCCATTATGCCTGCTATGGTGCTTTCATCGCGTTCTTTCCATTCTTTCAGTATTACTGTAAGCTGTGCCCTTGTCTGGCTAGTACCAACGCGTGGGCTTGTTCCCGTAACGTTCTGCACGTATTCCACAGCAGGATTTTTCATCAGGTAGTTTACCGCCCTTTCCGTCACGGTGCGTGTACGTTCAAGCGTCGTGCCCTCCGGCATTTCCAATTCCACTGTGAAGTATCCCTGGTCTTCGGTCGGCAGGAAGCTGGTCGGTGTCAGGCGGTTGAATATGAAGATGGCTATCAGTATCATGCAGAAGCCTATGCCTACGCGGCGCGGATTCTTTATTATACGCGAAATGCCGGCCAGGTATTTGCTGTTGCCTGTATCTAGCCAGCGGTTGATTGTGCTGAATACGCGGTTCTTGGGCTTGCTCTTGTCTGTCGGGCGCAATATCAGCGAGCACATCACAGGGCTTAGCGTCAGTGCTACCACCGTTGACAGAAGTACGGATATGACAATAGTAACACTGAACTGGCGGTACAGTTGCCCGGTTATTCCAGACAGGAAGCTAACCGGCACGAATACGGCGGCTAGCACAAGTGATGTCGCAATCAAGGCTCCTGTAAGCCCGTTCATGGCCTTTTTAGTGGCTTCGTACGGGCTTAGGTGCTCTTCCTCCATTATTCGTTCAACATTTTCGACCACTACGATGGCGTCGTCAACCACTAGTCCTATGGCCAGTACCAGTCCAAGCAGTGTCAGCATGTTAAGCGAGAAGCCGAATACCAGCATGAAGCCAAACGTTCCAATAAGTGATATTGGTACCGCAACGAGCGGTATGAGCGTCGCACGCCAGCTTTGCAGGAACAGGTACACCACGATGATTACCAGAACCAGCGCCTCGAACAGGGTCTTGTAAACTTCGTGTATGGATTCGGAGATGTAGGTCGTCATGTCGAACGGAATCTCGTATTCCAGCCCTTCGGGGAAGTTGCGGCTTATCTCTTCCATCGTTTTCTTCACGTTCTCGGCCACCTCCATGGCGTTGGCGCCTGGCAGCATGTACACTCCCAGCACGGCGGCGTTGCCACCGTTAATACCGCTCTCGGTGTTGTACGACTGTGCTTCCAGTGACACCCTGGCCACGTCGCGTAGGCGTATGAACGAGCCGTCGGCGTTGGCCCTGAGCACAATTTCCTCAAACTGGGCCACTGTTGACAGTCGTCCTTGTGCTGTTATTGGTATGGTGAAGTCGAGTCCTTTTACCGGTTGCTGTCCGAAAACTCCCGCCGCCGATTCGCGGTTCTGGTCTTTCAGCGCATTCTGCAAGTCTTGAACGGTCAGGCCGAAGCTGGCCAGTCGAGCGGGGTCAACCCATATCTGCATGGCGTAGTACCGGCTTCCTATGTTAGACACGCGTCCTACGCCCGGTATTCGGCGCAGCAGGTCAAGTACGTTCAGCGTAGCGAAGTTACTCAGGTATATTTCGTCAAACTTCGGGTCGTTTGATGTCAGGCAGATTGTCATCAGCTGGCTGGCAGCCTGTTTTTCTATCTCTATGCCGTTCTGCACCACTTCTGCCGGCAGTCGTGATTCAGCCAGTTTTATGCGGTTCTGTATTTCCACGGCTGCCAGGTCGGGGTCGGATGAAATGTCGAACGTTACAGTAGCCGAGAACGAGCCCGAGTTAGAACTGTTCGATTCCATATAGAGCATTCCCGGCGTGCCGTTCAGCTCCTGTTCGATAGGCGTTGCCACGGCTTGCGACACTGTAAGCGCGCTTGCACCGGGGTACGACGCACTGATTTTTACAACCGGCGGTGTTATTTGCGGATACTGGTCAATGGGGAGCATTGTCAGGCCGATAAGTCCTACGATGACTATCAGTACCGAGATAACCACCGAGAAGACAGGCCTGTCTATGAAGAAGTTAACTTTCATCTATGTCAGAAACTTTTGTTTTACTTGCTTTTGCCACGCAGCCTGTTGGCCGTATTCCTTTTGTCGGCCACGCGCACTTTCATTCCCGGCGTCAGTTTGTGGTAGCCTTCGCTGATTATAGTTTCGCCAGGGGCCAGTCCGCGTTCCACTACTACTTTGTTGCCAAATTCAGGTCCAAGCTCTATGAAGCGGCGTTCGGCCGTTGAGTCGCGCCTCATTACGAACACGTATGCGCCTCCTTTTTCTATGATGAGCGCCTTCTGCGGTACCACCGTGGCGTTTTCAAGCACATCGAGCAGGGCGTGAACTTTGGTGAACTGTCCCGGCAGCAGCACGTGGTCGGGGTTTGGCATTTCGGCTCGTACCGAGAATGTTCCCGTCTTCGGGCTTACCTGCGGTTCGGCGAAGTCCACCAGTCCCTTATGCGGATAAATGCTGTTGTCTGGCAGGGTTATCGTCACAGACGGCTGCCATGAGCGCGACGAGTCGCGTTGTCCCAGAATAATGTTTCGCTCTTTGCTTTTCAAGTAGTCGAGCGCCGTCATGCTGAAGTCTATCAGCACAGTGTCGCTTTTCACTACCGTTGCCAGGAGCGACTTGCCACCTGTGCCAACCAGTGTACCCAGGTCGACCAGACGCTCGCTGATGTAGCCTGAAATCGGCGAACGCACATACGTATAACTCAGTTCCTGTTCGGCCTGCACAAGGTCGGCCCTGCTCATGCCCATGCTTGCCACAGCTGTCTCATAAGCTGCCGTGGCGTTGTCAAGGTCGAGCCGGCTGGCTGCGTTCTGCTCGAAGAGTGGCTTTATACGTTCAAGGTCGCGTTTTGTTTTCAGTACGAGCGCCGAGTCTTTGCGCAGCTGTGCGCGTGCCTTGTCCACCTTGGCCTTGTATTGGCGTTGGTCTATTACGAACAGTACCTGGTTCTTTTTCACGTAAGTTCCTTCTGCGAAAGCCATTCTCTCCAGAAAGCCTTCCACCCTGGCGCGTACCTCGACGAACTGTTGCGCCCGTATCAGTCCCACGTAGTCGCCGTATATCTCGACATCTTCAGATCCGACTTTCTCTACCGTGACTACCGGAATTTCGGGTTCCTTCTTCTCCGGCCATGTCAGTATTACGTATCCAACTATCACGGCGGCTATGCAGCAAGACATCAGTATCAGGCGTTTCCTGCGCCGTTTCAATTCCCTTTTTGTGAAAAATTGTCTTATTTTCATGTTCTTAATTATCAGGACGTTGCATCTTATAACGTCGTTTGCAAATATTTTATTGTATCGTATTTAGGTATATTTTGTTGCTTGTCGCATTCGGCCATGCCGCCCGTTCGGGTCATGCGTGTCAGTCTTAACCTGCCTTCCCCGTCCTAAGCAAGTTGTAGCCTATTATTCCGCCGGCTATCGACGCCACGAAGATTCCCAGCTTTGCCTGCATCAGCATGGTCTCGTCTGTGAAGGCCAGTGTCGATATGAACATTGACATCGTGAAGCCTATCGAAGCGAGGAAGCCAAGGCCTATGACCCTACGCATCGTCAGACTCTCCGTCGGGCGTACTATGCCTAGACGCACGAGCAGTAAGGTAGAGAGCGTTATTCCCAATGGTTTGCCTACAAGCAGACCCAACGCCACGGCCGCAGCTACGTTGGTTGAGAAAACGGACTGCATGTCGAGTCCGGCGAATGACACTCCTGCGTTGGCTATGGCGAACACAGGCATGACCACGAACGACACGAACGGGTGCATTGCATGTTCAAGCCGTTGCGATGGTGGAATGGCGTCACGCGTGTCGGCCCTCATGCGCGATATTACCTTTACCTGTTCCTCCTCAAGGGTCGACACGTTGTTTGGCTGTATGCCTGCAAACTCGCGCAGGTTGGCTGCGGCGCGTTTCAGGTATGCGGATTCCGGCAGTTGTGCGTCGGCCGGGATTACGAAGGCTGCAAGCACGGCTGCTATGGTGGCGTGTATGCCCGACATAAGGAACGCCACCCACACGCCGCCTATGCCCAGCAGGCCATAGAACAGCACGTTCTTGACACCCATCTTGTTGGCAGTCAGCATGACCAGCAGGAACGCCAGTCCCACGGCTATGTTGACAACAGAAATCTCTGACGTGTAAAACAGCGCTATTACAACGACGGCACCCAGGTCGTCGACTATTGCCAGCGTCGTCAGGAATACCTTAGCCGCCAGCGGGACCCTGTCGCCTAGGGCGTATATTATTGCCAGCGAGAAGGCTATGTCTGTGGCCATCGGTATGCCCCAGCCACCGTAAGACGGTGTGCCGGCGTTCAGCGCGGCGTATATCAGCGCAGGCACAAGCATGCCCGCCACAGCTGCGCCGATAGGCAGTATGGTGTTGCGCGGGTCGGCCAGCTCGCCGCCTATGAACTCTCGTTTCAGCTCCAGCCCGACAACGAAGAAGAACAGCGACATCAGGCCGTCGTTTATCCAGTGGTGCAACGAGTAATACAGGTAGGGTTCACCGTTGAACATGAATCCTATCTTGTGCTCGAACAGGTGGAAGTAGTCTTCGCTCCACGGCGAGTTGGCCAGCAGCATTGCGGCTACTATGCTCATGCCAAGTACTATGCCGGCTGATTTTTCCCTGTGCATGAACTGTTGGATGGGCATGAATATGCCCTCTCTTATCTTGTTCTGATAGTTCATTCCCATAATTTATTGTCATTTATGCCGTGCAAAGATACTCTTTTAGTTTCATTCTGCCAAAACTATGGCAGTAGCGTACCGATAGTTTAACATTAGCGTGGAAGTGCGGTATGTGCTGACGTAATATTTACATGAAAAAAGAGGATGCGTCCATAATGACACATCCTCTTACACTTTAGTTCAGTAATAAGGAGTCGCTTACCATTAACTTAAACATCCATATCAACAACTTGTATTCTTCCTTTCCCTTTCATCTTACAGTAAAAAACATCTCCATGACATCAAACATTTACCATCTTTTCGCTGGCTCCTCATTACTCGATTGAGTAAATCACACGTCCATCAGTTGTCTGATAATCAGGGTTGCCTGACATATTTTCAATGTTTATGAGACCGCTGGCAACTCCTTTATGCCTTTGTTCTTATTTTCTGCCATAAAGATAAGCATTTTCCTTTACGCTTCCAAATATTTTCGCAATAAATAGTAATGATTTTACATATTTTATGATTTAAACGATATAAATGGTGAATATCTTGAAGCTGAGGTAAGTATGGATGATGGAGAGTGAAAAACATGTCATGTAAGTTCAAGCCAACAGGCTTGATTATTACTTTCCGTTTAACAATATTTAGGGCATCGTAATAATGCTATTAACTTGTTTGTCTGTGGTTTGTCTGTTTATAGTGGCGGTTTTACGGACGCCGAAAATATTGTGTTGCACGGGGGCATTATCAGCTGTGACTTAATACAGAAATACTTTACACCGTTTT
>HF986704.1:119037-122126 GCA_000433175.1 Prevotella sp. CAG:1058 | reverse complement strand
AATGTCAAGTTTGCAACGGTATAATTAACTAGAGCCCTTGCTGGTTATAATAATGCAAACATGGTAGACGCTGCTGCCCCGGCATGTTTCACAGATTATTATTATAAAAATCTGCAAAGTGCATTTTGCCTGACTAAAGGATATCTATTAAATGGTTAAAGACAATCTCTTGTGTTACAAAAAATAACCTTTTACAAACGTATAAAAGAATTACGACCTTATACCTTATATTAATATATAAAAAACGGGGGCATAAGTTACCTGCACTTAAGCCCCCGTTGTCTTTTAAATTACAACACTGTAGTAAAACTATAAAGCTTCACCCTGTAATTGTATTTACCTAGAATATTGTTATCCAATATTAATAGTTCTCTGCCTTGATTTGGAAGAAGCTCTGCGGATGGTTGCAAACAGGGCACATCTTCGGAGCATTCTTGCCGATAACAATGTGTCCGCAATTAGCACACTGCCAGATGCAGTCGCCTTCTTTTGAGAACACCTTCTGGTCGTTAACATTGCCAAGCAATTTGCGGTAACGCTCCTCGTGAGCCTTCTCAATGGCTCCTACCATGCGGAACTTGGCGGCAATCTCCTTGAATCCTTCTTCTTCAGCTTCCTTTGCCATGCGGTCGTACATGTCAGTCCATTCGTAATTCTCACCGGCAGCAGCAGCCTCCAGGTTGCTTGCAGTATCCTTGATGTCACCACCTTCAAGATACTTGAACCACAGTTTAGCGTGTTCTTTCTCGTTTCTTGCAGTTTCTTCAAAGATGTCAGCTATCTGCTCATATCCGTCTTTTCTTGCTTTAGAAGCAAAATATGTGTACTTGTTGCGTGCCTGTGACTCACCTGCGAAAGCCTCTTGCAGGTTCTTCTCTGTTTTAGTTCCTTTCAAATCGTTCATAATGTGTCGTCTTAAATTGTTATTATTACGTTATTTATACAAATATCCGATATCTATCCAGCATCAACCAGGCGTTTTTATTACAAAAGATGATCTTAATCATACAAGCCTGATACATTTTGGGGTTGCAAATATACAGAATAAATCTGAATGGACAAATTATATTTATAATTTTAATCAAATTGTTATTTCACCACATATTGAGCGACTCATGTGTGTCCTGACAATCTTATTATCGGCAAACCTACCTTGCAAGCACATTAGTTTCGTCACAGCACATTCCACAGTGCTGTCATAGCCGCTTATAACCCCGGTGCTCTTAAGCCTGTAACCGGTGTCGTACCTTGACATTTCAACAGAACCGGCAAGACATTGGCTGATGTTAACTATCGTCACGCCGCGTTTGCTGGCCTGCTGCAATATTCTTGTAAGCCATTGCGCCTTGGGAGCATTGCCGCTACCGAAACTGCGCATCACTATCGAGCGCAATTCAACGGCATCGAGCACATGGCGGATTATGTTCTCCTGGAGCCCGGGGAACAGCGAAAAGACAAGCACGTTGGGGTCGACGGCAGTATGCGGTATCATAGGCTTGTCGAAATCGGGCTTCAAGATATGCTCCTCGTGGTAAATTATATTAACGCCGGCCTCAGCAAGATGTGGGAAATTGAAAGACTCGAAAGCGTTGAAACCATCAGCGTTGGTCTTGGTAGCCCTGTTGCCCCTCAACAACTTTCCACTAAAATATATGCACACTTCGGGCACGATTGCAGTACCGTCTTCATGGCACGCCGAAGCTATTTCAATACTGGTGATGAGATTTTCCTTCCCGTCCGTTCGCAATTGGTTAACCGGCAACTGGCTTCCCGTGAGGATTACCGGCTTTGTAAGATTCTCCAACATAAACGACAAGGCCGACGACGTATAAGCCATCGTGTCCGTTCCATGCAAAATCACAAAGCCGTCGTAACGCTCGTAATTTTCAGTTATGATTCTGACAAGTTGCGACCAAAACCGGGGGGACATGTCGCTTGAATCTATTGGCTGCGTAAACTGATACGTTTCGATGCCTGTCTTAAGCATAGAAAACTCTGGCATGCAACTAACCAAATGGTTAAAGTCAAGAGGCTCTAACGCCCCGGTCTCAGGGTTCTGCCCCATGCCGATAGTTCCGCCTGTATAAATCAATAACACTCGGTTGTTTCTGTTTTTTATCATTTCCTGTTTTTGAAAAGAAGGGTTAACTGCGTTTATGTTTTTTATTTTGTGCAAATATAGCTTAAAATAATCTGAAATCAAAAAAATTACAGTATATTTGCATAAATATAATGACAAGCTATTAAATTATAATTAACTATTTAAAAAGAAACACTAATCATGAAGAAATTTATGGATGAAAACTTCCTGTTGGAAACCACGACCGCACAGGATCTATTTCATAATCATGCGGCAAAGATGCCAATTATCGACTATCATTGCCACCTTATTCCCGAAATGGTCGCAAACGACCACAAATTCAAAAGCATAACCGAATTGTGGCTCGGTGGAGACCACTACAAATGGCGCGCTATGCGTACAAACGGAGTTGAGGAAAAATACTGCACTGGCACAGAAACTAGCGACTGGGAGAAATTTGAGAAATGGGCAGAGACCGTTCCATATACATTCCGCAACCCACTCTACCACTGGACCCACCTGGAATTGAAAACAGCATTCGGCATAGACAAACTTCTAAGTCCGAAGACAGCACGCGAAATATACGACGAGTGTAACGAGAAACTGCAGCAGCCCGAATATACTGCCCGCGGTTTCATGCGCCGTTACAATGTTGAATGCGTCTGCACAACAGATGATCCGATTGACGACCTGAGATACCACAAACAGACCAGGGAGAGCGGTTTCGAGATCAAGATGATTCCGGCATGGCGTCCTGACAAGGCCATGGCAGTTGACAACGCCAAGAACTTTGCCGATTATGTTACACGCCTAGGCGAAGTTGCAGGAGTGACAATATCCAAATTCCAGGATTTGGTTGACGCCCTTCAGAAACGCCACGACTTCTTCAACGAGAACGGTTGCCGACTGTCCGACCACGGTATAGAGGAATTCTATGACGAGCCTTACACAAACAGCCAGATCGAAACTATTTTCGAAAAGGCAATGCGCGGCCAAGACCTGTCTGAAC
>HF986704.1:95090-119008 GCA_000433175.1 Prevotella sp. CAG:1058 | reverse complement strand
TGAACTCGAGATACGCCAGTTCAAGCACTGCATGCTCACCGTATTTGCTGAAATGGACTACGAAAGCGACTGGACACAACAGTTCCATTACGGAGCCATACGCGACAACAACAGCCTCATGTTCAAAAAGCTCGGTCCAGACACAGGCTTCGACTCAATAGGCGAATTCAATACGGCAAAGGCTATGAGCCATTTCCTCGACAATCTGAATGCAAAAGGCAAACTGACCCGGACCATATTATATACGCTGAATCCATGTGCAAACGAAGTTATAGCCACCATGCTCGGCAACTTCCAGGACGGCTCATGCCCAGGCAAGATCCAGTTCGGTAGCGGCTGGTGGTTCAACGACCAGCTTGACGGCATGACAAGACAGATGAACGCACTCTCGGTACTCGGACTGTTAAGCCGCTTCGTTGGCATGCTCACAGACAGCCGTTCGTTCCTGTCTTACCCACGCCACGAATATTTCCGCCGTCTGCTATGTAACCTGCTCGGCAACGATGTGGAAAAAGGCCTGCTGCCTGACGACAAAGAATCATTATACAGAATGGTTGAAGACATAAGTTATTACAACGCGAAGAACTATTTTAAATTTTAACAAGCGAACTTATTTATATGAGCCCCTTTTGCCTGAACCCCGCAATTCAGCAAAAGGGGCTTTTTTAAAGCATTTTGTTTTTAAATATTTGTGAATCTCGGAAAATAAAAGTATTTTTGCAAAGTTTTACGATTTTATCACAACACTCAAATTATGAAAAAGATACTAGGTTTAGTAGCGTCCGCCGTACTGTGCCTGCTTCTAGGAAGTTGTGGCAGCGGTAAAAACATTGCTTATTTTAAAAATGCCGACACAATTGACTTGTCAGCATCGAAAGGTCTTTTCGATGCAAGAATCATGCCTAAAGACTTGCTTACCATAACAGTAAGCACTACAGACCCCAAGGCATCAATGCCTTTCAACTTGTCTGTAACCAACACTTTGAATACGACAGGAACATTATATACCGGAGCCGGCGCCTTGCAAACCTACCTTGTAGACAACGATGGCTACATAAACTTCCCCGTAGTAGGAAAGGTAAAAGTCGGAGGCTTGACAAAACGCCAATGCGAAAACCGGATAAAAGAAAACATCCTACCATACATGTCTAAGAGCGAAAACCCGATTGTAACCGTGAAGATGGCCAGTTTCAAGGTAGCTGTAGCTGGTGAGGTAAAATCACCGGGAATATTCGTCGTGGACCAGGAAAAAATCAGTATAATGGAAGCATTGGCAAGAGCTGGTGACCTTACGATATACGGCAGGCGCGAGAATGTACTGCTGATGCGTGAAGATTCGACAGGCCAGAAGTCATTCCACAGAATAAACTTGAATGACGCGAACCTTATTAATTCACCTTATTATTATCTACAGCAAAACGACTACATATACGTTGAGCCTAACAAGGTACAAGCACAAAACTCAGCCATCGGTTCAAGCGTTACAATATGGTTCTCAGTATTAAGTGTTGTTACATCTGTAGCCTCATTGGTTGTCAACGTACTAAGATAACGATAAATTTATGTGTGGAATCGTCGGTTATTTAGGTGAGAAAGAGGCATACCCGATTCTCATTAAAGGACTTGGAAGACTTGAATATAGGGGATACGACAGTGCCGGCATGGCCTTATTAAGCCATGACGGTACTCTTAATGTATATAAGACAAAAGGCAAAGTTGCCGACCTTGACTCATTCTGCAAAGACAAGAATGTTTCAGGGACAGTAGGTATAGCACACACGCGTTGGGCTACACACGGCGAACCGTCGTCAATAAACGCACACCCGCACTATTCCGAATCCAAGACACTGGCGATAATCCATAACGGCATTATCGAGAATTATGCCGACCTTAAAAAGAAGCTCCAAAGCAAAGGCCTGACATTCCGTTCAGACACTGATACAGAAGTCTTGGTGCAACTGATTGAATATATTCAGACAAAAAAGAACATAGACCTGCTTGCTGCCGTCCAGCTTGCATTACATGAGGTTATCGGAGCATACGCCGTGGCTTTGTTGGACAAGCGGGAACCCAACCAGATTATTGCGGCTTGCAGACAAAGTCCATTAGTCATAGGAATTGGCGACAACGAATTTTTCCTGGCATCAGACGCCAGCCCTATAATAGAATATACAGATAAAGTTGTTTATCCGGAAGATGGCAGTATCGCCGTAATGAAAAAAGGCGAGGAACTTAAAGTCGTCAATATCTTCAACCGTGAATTAAGTCCTAAAATCCAAACCATAGACCTAGACCTGGGACAGATCGAAAAAGGCGGATACCCACACTTCATGCTGAAAGAAATATTCGAGCAACCCGAATGTTTGAAAAACTGCATGCGTGGACGCGTGAATGTTGAAGGTACGAATGTTGTTTTAAGCGCAGTAATTGATTATAGGAAACAGCTTCTATCAGCTAAAAGGATAATAATCGTCGGATGCGGAACGTCATGGCACGCGGGCCTTATTGGCAAGCAAATAATAGAGAAGCTTTGCCGCATACCTGTCGAGGTGGAATACGCGAGCGAATTCAGGTACAGGAATCCTGTCGTGTCGGCTAATGATGTCGTAATAGCCATATCACAAAGCGGAGAAACGGCAGACACATTAGCCGCCGTAAAACTAGCAAAGGAAAACGGTGCATTCATATATGGAATATGCAACGTTATCGGAGCAAGCATACCACGTTCCACAGACACAGGTTCGTACATACATGTCGGACCTGAAATAGGTGTTGCATCGACTAAAGCTTTCACTGGACAGGTTACAGTGCTGACCATGCTTGCATTGGCCTTGGCGAGAGTAAAGGGAACTGTAAGCAATGATACATACTTAGAGATAGTCAAAGAGCTTAACGCCATTCCAAAGAAAATGGAAGAGACACTTAAGCTCAACGACAGAATAGCATCACTAAGTAAGATCTTCACATACGCGAGAAATTTCTTGTACCTTGGACGTGGATACAATTATCCCGTAGCACTTGAAGGTGCGTTGAAACTTAAAGAAATAAGCTACATACATGCCGAAGGATATCCAGCTGCGGAAATGAAACACGGGCCGATAGCGTTAATAGACTCTGACATGCCTGTTGTAGTCATTGCCACACGTAATTCGATGTATGAAAAAGTTTTAAGCAACATTCAGGAAATCAAAGCCCGCAAAGGCAAGGTCATAGCATTAGTAACCAAGGGAGACAATACTATAAGCAAGATTGTCGACGAAGTAATCGAGTTGCCTGACACACGTGAGTGTCTTGAGCCATTATTGGCAACAATACCGTTACAGTTATTGGCTTACCACATAGCTGTATGCAAAGGTAAAAATGTTGACCAGCCAAGAAATCTGGCAAAATCAGTAACCGTTGAATAAACATTTAAAAATAAGTAAGCCGCCAAGGAAGCCAATCACGCAATAAATAAAGCAGTTTTGACTACATTTTGGTGGCACTTAATTTAAATTAGAATATCAAATGGAACCATTGAAGCATGAGTGTGGAGTTGCAATGGTAAGACTTCTCAAGCCATTGGAATACTACCAACAAAAGTATGGAACATGGATGTATGGGCTAAATAAGCTCTACCTGATGATGGAAAAGCAACATAACCGCGGACAGGAGGGAGCCGGAATGGCGTGCGTTAATCTCGACGCCGACCCAGGCTCTGAATACATGTTCCGCGAACGCGCAGAAGGTTCCAATGCTATCACGGAAATATTCGGTAACGTACAAAGGAATTTCAAGGATTTGACTCCTGAAAAACTCTCAGACGCTGAATATGCGAAAAAGAACCTGCCCTTTGCCGGTGAAATATATATGGGACACCTACGCTACTCGACCACGGGCAAGAGCGGTCTCTCTTACGTACACCCATTCTTAAGAAGAAACAACTGGCGGGCCAAGAACCTTTGCTTATGTGGAAATTTCAACATGACAAACATTGATGAGATTTTCGACAGTCTTGTGAAGCAAGGGCAATCACCAAGAATATACAGCGACAGCTATATTACGCTTGAACTAATGGGCCACAGACTGGACCGTGAAGTTGAACGCAACTTCGTCGAAGCCAAGTCAAAAGGCCTAAAGGACCGCGAAATAACACAATACATTGAGAACAATGTGAAGATGAGCAATGTTCTCAAATCAACAATGGCCAATTTCGACGGAGGTTACGTAATGTGCGGAATAACCGGAAGCGGCGAAATGTTTGCAATGCGTGACCCATGGGGAATACGTCCGGCATTCTGGTATAAAAACGATGAAATCGTAATCGTGGCAAGCGAACGTCCCGTAATGCAGACAACGTTTGATTTGGAATGCGACGACGTAAACGAACTTGAACCCGGATGTGCGCTTATCGTTAATAAGAACTGCGAAACATCCGTTGAACGTATACTCGAACAAAAAGGCGACTACAAATGTTCATTCGAAAGGATATATTTCAGCCGTGGCTCTGACAGGGACATCTACAAGGAACGGAAAAAACTTGGAGAACAATTGACCGACAGCATACTCAAAGCCGTCGACTATGACATTGACCACACTGTATTCTCATTCATCCCCAATACAGCCGAAGTCGCCTTTTATGGAATGCTCGGAGGGTTTAAGCGCTATGTCAACGAGCAAAAGATAAACCTTATAATGAACATGGACCACAAGCCCTCATACCAAGAGCTTGAGCAACTCTTACATCAATATGTAAGAAGTGAAAAAGTGGCATGGAAAGACATCAAACTGCGCACATTCATTACGGAAGGAGCATCGCGTAACGACTTGGCATCACACGTTTATGACATAACATACGAGTCACTAGTCCCTTATGAAGACAATCTTGTAATAATTGACGACAGCATAGTACGCGGTACGACATTGAAGGAAAGTATCCTGAAAATACTCGACCACCTGCATCCTAAAAAAATAATCATCGTAAGCAGCTCGCCACAGATACGTTACCCCGACTATTACGGAATAGACATGCCTAGCCTTGAAGAGTTCTGCGTTTTCAGGGCAACAATTGAATTATTAAAAGACAGGGGCTTATACAGCATTATCGAGGACACTTACAATAAATGCAAGGAAGAGCTTAAGAAGCCTAAATCTGAAATGAGGAACTGCGTACGGGATATTTACAAGCCGTTTACAGTAAACGAAATAAATGAGAAAATCATTGAAATGCTTCGTCCTAGCGGCATGACGACCCCGGTTGAGCTTGTTTACCAGTCTATCGAAGGCTTGCACGAAGCTATTCCCGGCCACAAGGGTGACTGGTATTTCACAGGCAACTACCCTACGCCTGGAGGTGTAAAACTTGTCAATGAAGCATTCATCGAATATATAGAGAATGTTTATAAATTTGAACAAAAATTTTAATTCACAACCAATAACAGTACAAGCCCACGGCAGGCACTCGTGTTGTCCGTCGGGCTTTTTTCAGGAAATACGCACTCGGCGGATTCCATAGCAAAGCCTATCGGAACCAATGTTGCATCATTACATTTATAAAGCACGACAAAAAATGAGAAATGTAACTTTAGTATTGGAAGACGGAACGAAGTTTCATGGAAAGTCATTCGGCTATGACAATCCGGTGGCAGGTGAAGTTGTATTCAACACAGCCATGATGGGTTATCCGGAAAGCCTGACCGACCCTTCATACGCAGGCCAGTTGATGGTACTCACATATCCGTTGGTTGGTAACTACGGCGTACCACCGTTCACAGTAGAGTCAAACGGTATTGCTACTTTCATGGAAAGCGACAAGATTTACGCCTCTGCAATAATTGTCGCCGACTATAGTGAACAATACAACCATTGGAATGCAGCAGAAAGCCTTGCCGAATGGCTCAAGCGCGAGCATGTTCCGGGAATCACAGGTATAGATACCCGCGAACTGACAAAAGTACTGCGCGAGCATGGAGTCATGATGGGAAAAATCATATTTGACGACGAGCCTGACAATATACCTACTGCCAACTACGAAGGCGTAAACTTTGTAGACCAGGTAAGCTGCAAGGAAATTATACGCTACAACGAGGGTGCAGGAAAGAAAGTCGTGCTTGTTGACTGCGGCGTCAAGAACAATATCATAAGATGTTTGGTTGACCGTGGTGCCGAAGTAATCAGGGTGCCATGGAATTACGATTACACAAATATAGATTTCGACGGCCTATTCCTAGCCAATGGTCCTGGCGATCCCGACATGTGTGAAGACGCTGTAAACATAATACGCCGCCAGATGAGTATATCAACAAAACCTATATGCGGCATTTGCATGGGTAACCAGTTGCTGGCTAAAGCCGGTGGCGCAAAAATCTACAAGTTGAAATACGGCCACCGCTCCCACAACCAGCCGGTACGCCTTGTTGGTACTGAACATTGTTACGTGACAAGCCAAAACCATGGCTACGCCGTTGACAGCTCGACACTCGGCAACGATTGGGAAGAACTGTTTGTAAACATGAACGACGGCAGCAACGAAGGAATCCGCCACAAAACTAATCCCTGGTTCTCCAGCCAGTTCCACCCCGAAGCATGTTCAGGCCCGGTTGATACAGAATTCATGTTCGACAAATTCATCGATGCACTTAAATAAGGAGCAGCTTTACCACAAAGCACATAGTAACCGATAAAAGTTGTTGATTACATCAAAAAAACAAAAGCCATTATGAAATACAACGATATAAAGAAAGTTCTGCTTCTTGGTTCGGGAGCATTGAAAATAGGAGAAGCCGGCGAGTTCGACTATTCAGGCTCGCAAGCACTGAAGGCATTAAGGGAAGAAGGAGTCGAGACCGTTCTCATCAATCCAAATATCGCGACGGTACAAACGTCTGAAGGCGTAGCCGACCAGATATATTTCCTCCCTGTACAGCCCTACTTCGTCGAACGTGTGATAGAAAAGGAACGCCCAGATGGAATACTCCTTTCGTTCGGAGGCCAGACAGCCCTGAACTGCGGCGTTGAGCTATACAAGAGCGGAGTACTCGAGAAGTACGGCGTGAGAGTACTCGGAACACCAGTCCAGGCCATCATGGATACTGAAGACCGCGAGCTGTTCGTAGAACGCCTTAACGAGATAAACGTAAAGACTATCAAGAGCGAAGCCTGCGAGAACATCGAACAGGCGCGCAAGGCTGCCGCCGAACTGGGCTATCCTGTAATCATACGTGCAGCCTACGCCCTTGGAGGCTTGGGCAGCGGTTTCTGCGACAATGAAGAAGAACTTGACCGCCTTGCCGAAAAGGCATTCTCGTTCTCACCGCAAGTATTGGTTGAAAAGAGCTTGAAGGGCTGGAAGGAAATCGAATACGAAGTTGTACGCGACCGCTACGATAACTGCATCACAGTCTGCAACATGGAAAACTTCGACCCGCTCGGCATACACACCGGCGAGAGTATAGTCATTGCCCCGTCGCAGACGCTCACAAACAGCGAGTACCACAAACTTCGCGCACTTTCAATCAAGATTATACGCCACATAGGCATCGTGGGCGAATGTAACGTGCAATACGCCTTCGACCCCAAGAGCGAAGACTACCGCGTCATAGAAGTAAACGCCCGACTCAGCCGCAGCTCTGCCCTTGCGTCTAAGGCAACAGGCTACCCGTTGGCCTTCGTCGCAGCGAAACTGGGCTTGGGATACGGCCTGTTCGACTTGAAAAACTCTGTTACTAAGACTACAAGCGCATTCTTCGAGCCGGCACTTGACTACGTAGTATGCAAGATTCCACGCTGGGACCTGAGCAAGTTCCGTGGTGTAGACCGCGAGCTGGGCTCGTCAATGAAATCAGTCGGCGAGGTAATGGCCATAGGCCGCAACTTCGAGGAAGCCATACAGAAAGGCTTGCGCATGATAGGCCAGGGCATGCACGGCTTCGTTGAGAACAAGGAACTTGAAATCGCCGACATCGACGAAGCACTGCGCGACCCGACCGACAACCGCATTTTCGTCATATCAAAAGCCATGCACCGTGGATACACCATCGACCAGATACACGAACTGACTAAGATTGACAAATGGTTCTTGTACAAGCTCAAGCATATCATCGACATAGACGAGACATTGAAACGCTGCAAAAGCGTCAACGTGCTTGACAAGGAACTGCTCCGTACTGCCAAAGTCTATGGCTTCACTGACTTCCAGATAGCCCGCGCCGTAGGCCTTGAGGCAGAACTCGGCAACATGGCCAAGGCCGGACTCGTAATCCGCCAGTTGCGCAAGAGCTACGGCATCCTGCCTGTGGTTAAGCAGATCGACACCCTTGCCGCCGAATACCCGGCACAGACCAACTACCTTTACGTGACCTACGCAGGAGTTAAGAGCGACATCACTTTCGAGCGCGACAAGCGTTCTATAATAGTGCTGGGCTCGGGTGCGTACCGCATAGGCAGCTCGGTAGAGTTCGACTGGTGCGGCGTCCAGGCGCTAAGCACGATACGCAAACAGGGCTGGCGCAGCGTGATGATCAACTACAACCCAGAAACCGTGTCGACCGACTACGACATGTGCGACCGTCTGTATTTTGACGAATTGACGTTCGAGCGTGTAATGGACATCATAGACTTCGAGACTCCACATGGGGTTATCGTCTCGACCGGCGGACAGATACCAAACAACCTTGCCATGCGCCTCGACGAGCAGAACGTGCCCATACTCGGTACTTCGGCAAAAGACATCGACAACGCCGAAGACCGTGCCAAGTTCTCGTCAATGCTCAGCCGCAACGGCATAGACCAGCCTGAATGGAGCGCGCTGACATCCATGGACGACATACAGAAGTTCATCGACCGCGTTGGCTTCCCCGTCCTTGTACGCCCGTCATACGTACTCTCTGGAGCGGCTATGAACGTATGCTCAAACAACGACGAGCTTGTACGCTTCCTTAAACTGGCAGCCAACGTGTCGGAAGACCACCCCGTAGTAGTCAGCCAGTTCATCGAGCACGCAAAGGAAGTTGAGATGGACGCCGTAGCACGCAACGGCGAAATCATAGCTTACGCCATTAGCGAACACATCGAGTTCGCCGGAGTACACTCGGGCGACGCGACAATACAGTTCCCGCCGCAGAAGCTGTACTGCGAGACGATACGCCGCATCAAGCGCGTAAGCCGCAGGATTGCTGAAGAGCTGCACATAAGCGGACCGTTCAACATACAGTTCCTCGCACGCGACAACGACATCAAGGTTATCGAGTGCAACCTGCGCGCTTCACGTTCGTTCCCGTTCGTAAGCAAGGTGCTCAAAATCAACCTTATCGAGCTTGCCACGAAAGTAATGCTCGGCATACCTGTCGAGAAGCCGGATAAAGACCTGTTCGACCTCGACTACGTTGGTATCAAGGCCAGCCAGTTCTCTTTCAACCGCTTGCAGAAGGCAGACCCCGTGCTAGGAGTCGACATGGCCTCGACAGGCGAAGTTGGATGCCTCGGCGACGACACCAACACGGCCCTGCTGAAGAGCATGCTATCTGTAGGCCACCGCATACCTGGAAAGAACATATTGTTGTCAACCGGCGGAGCAAAACAGAAAGTAGAGACACTTGACGCTGCACGCCAGCTCGTAAGAAACGGTTACAAGATATACGCAACGGTAGGCTCGTCGAAGTTCCTGACCGAAAACGGAGTCGAAAACACCCTCGTATACTGGCCGTCTGACGCCGACAAGCATCCTCAGGCGCTCGACATGCTGCACAACCACGAGATAGACCTTGTTGTCAACATCCCCAAAGACCTTACGGTAAGCGAACTGTCCAACGGCTACAAGATAAGACGAGCAGCCATCGACCTCAACGTGCCGCTCATCACTAACAGCCGTCTGGCTTCAGCGTTCATCAACGCCTTCTGCCGCGTCAAGCTCGAGGATATCGACATCAAGGCATGGAGCGAGTACAAATAATGATGTTTATTGGTTACCAAGCGTAACACGTTGAATATCAACAAAAATTTCAGCGGGATATTATCCGATGTGATAATATCCCGCTGATTTGTTTTTACAAAGACAAAGATGTTTCAACTATACTTCCCAAAAGACGGCATATTGCGTTGCAAAAGGTTACTTATTGGAGCGCAAAAGGTTGCCTTTTACAATCCGAAAGGCAACCTTTTGCAAAACGGTATCAGAACTTTAGCAATTCCTCGTATATTCGCTGCACGGGCAGCCCCATGACATTGAAGAAACTTCCTGTTATCGATGTAACACCGATGTAGCCTATCCATTCCTGTATGCCGTATGCCCCGGCCTTGTCCAAAGGCTTGTATTTCTCGACGTAATAGTTTATCTCGCCGTCCGTAAGTTCCTTGAATACAACATCAGTAACCACCGAAAAACGCCTCTGCCGCACTTCTGTCGTAAGACATACGCCCGTCACCACATGGTGGGTCTTGCCGCTTAGCTTGCGCAGCATCAGTTTTGCGTCCTCCATGTCTTTCGGCTTGCCCAACACCTCGCCGTCCACAATGACAACCGTGTCTGCCGTTATAACGAGATTGCTTCCACCAAGCATGTCTTTGTAAGCACCCGCCTTCTCGGCCGCAATGTATTCGGCAATGTCCATAACAGGCAAGCCGGCAGGGTACGACTCGCTTACACCTTCAACGACCTTAACCTCAAAGTCAAGGTCGAGCCTTGCCAGCAGTTCCTTCCTGCGCGGACTGTTGCTGGCAAGGATAATATGATAATCTTTTCCCATCTTACTCATATCTTTAACTCCTACATATCTTTATACTAACAAGTTCACCAACCGAAAGCCCGTTCGTCGGCAATCCACTTGCCCTGGGCGCGGAGAACCTGTTCTATGACATCACGTCCACACCCCCGTCCGCCTGGCACATGGCTGACATACCGGCTCACTGCCTTTATGTCGGGACAGGCGTCAGCCGGACAGCAGGGACAGCCGCAACGCCTCATAACCTCGTAATCAGGCACATCATCGCCCATGTAAAGAATCTCATCGTCAGTCCAGCCATACCTTGCGAGCAACTCCTCATACACATTAATTTTGACAGAACAGCCCATAAGTATGTCCTTGACACCTAACTGCTCATAGCGCAGGCGCACGCTTTCGGTGGTTCCGCCGGTCATAATAACTATGTGAAGCCCAAGCTTGCACGCAAGCTGTATGGCATAACCGTCCTTTATGTTGACGGTACGCATAGGCTCGCCCGAAGGGTGTAACGGAACCGTGTCGCCACTCAACACTCCGTCGACGTCGAATATCACGGCACGTATCTTTGTCAGGTCATAATTAATCATCCGCCCTACCCTTTCTTTGCGCTGCAAAACTTATGCTCATGCTCATATATTCGTAAATCTGCTTGAACATCGGATTATCCTCCAGCAGTTCCGACTGCGACCTGATGACATTCTTGTCGTACCTCACGGCCGGACCGGTCTGCGCCTCGCACGGCGGCATGAAATGCACCTTACGTGCAGTCTCGTCAATAAGGGGCAGCATAACATCGAACGGGAGGTTGTATTTATGCAGAATCTCAGACGAGATATCATAACAATGGTTGACGAAGTTGCATGCGAACACGGCAGCCAGATGCAGATGCCTACGCGCCTCTGAATCAACCACATACACACGGCTTGACACACTATTGGCCAATTCTGTGACAACAGCAAAGGCCTTGTCGTCGTTAGCCTCGATGAAACACGGGATACCACTGAAATCAACCTGCCTTGCCTTTGAAAAAGTCTGCATAGGATAAATAACGCCGTAGTGCAACGCCAAACCTTCAAAAATGCCGACAGGAACACTGCCCGCAGTATGCAAAAACACCTTGTCTGCCTTGCCACGGCATACCAATGGAACAATCTCGCCGATAACACTGTCCTTAAGCGCAACGATATAGACATCAGCATCCGGACTAATACAATTCAAATCCGTCACGGGCGTGCCTCCGAGCATGCCGGCCAACGCCGACGCCGACTCTTGCGTACGGCTGTACACCTGCAATATGTCATGCCCGGCATCGAGCAAAGCCTTGCCCAGGCAAGTTGCGAGGTTACCCGCACCTATCATAATTATTTTCATAACTTCTCTCAGTATTTATTTATATGGACGTTCTCCCACTTTAAAGATTCTTCATCATGACCTTCCTGGTCTTCCTTCTTACGGCCGAAACCTATCACACACAGCACACCAAGCCCGTCAGGAATGCCTAACGCTCCACGCACGACGTCCTCGGCCAAGGTCCCGTCACTCAGTCCGCGACCACGCATCTGCGCCCAACAAGAGCCAATACCGAGGTCTTCAGCCTGAAGCTGCATCATCAATGCAGCGATAGAGCAATCCTCAATCCAACAGTCATTGCCAAGCGAATCGCCCGCAACAACCACGCCAAATGCCGCACCGCGCAAGAAATCAGCACCAAAGTCTTTGGCATCAGCAAGTTTCTCAAGCAATACCTTGTCGTCGACAACGACAAACTGCCACGAACGACGCCCCATTGACGAAGGCGACATCAACGCAGCCTGCAAAATAAGCCTTACATCTTCGGCACTAATATCACCGTCTGCAAACGCCCTGCAACTGCGGCGCCTGCATGCCAGATCTTCAAACTTGTTCATAATTATCCGAGTTTTCACTTTTCCAAAATACTCATGCGCAAAGGTAGGCAATAAGTAAATAATAAAGGCCAAAATCATCAGCGCTTATTGTTTTTTTAGAAAAGATTTGCTATTTTTGCGCTGTGAACGAGTATAGCGTCAATATCATCACCAAAGGGGAAGAACTGCCGCAAATGCAATGCACAAACTTCTTCCACAGCGTGGATTTGTTCAGGATTATCGAGAATACTCCCGGGCAAAGACCGTTCATGGCTGTAGCTTACGACCGCCGGGGCGACGTAGTGGGCCATATATTGGTAATGTTAAGGCGGAGAGGTTCGCTGATACCTCCTTACCTGTTCACTCAAGCCCGAATATACGGCGAAGGCGAATACGCTACGGACTGTGACAAGGAGACCGTTTTCGGCTTGATGCTCAATAAAATAGTGAGAAAACTGAAATACGGCACATGCTTGTACATTGAGTTCAGCGACATTGGATCCAAAATGTTCGGATATGCAAAATTCCGTGCCAACGGTTTTTTCCCGATACACTGGATGGAAGTTCACAATTCCCTGCACAGCATGCCACCGGAAAACAGGCTGACGCCGAAAATGGGAAGAAAGCTGGCTAAGGCAAAAGAAACAAAACTGGACACAACGATAGCAAGTACCGATAAGGAGTACGACGTTTTTTTCAGAATACTAAAAGGATACGTATCGTTCAAAATACGACGCTTTATTCCAGACCCGAACTTGTTCCGCAGGTTAAGGGAATACGGGAACTGCGACTTATTCATTACAAAATCTGACGGTAAGATAGTCAGCGGATGCATTTGCGTTTATTCCGAGGGCAACTGTTACTTATGGTACATGGCGTCCAAACGCAAACTACACATAAAGCGAGCCAACGCAATGACCGTATGGACGGCCATAAAACACGCCTACGACAACAAGTACCAACACATATATTTCATGGACGTAGGCCTTCCGTTCAAGAAAAACCGCTTCCGCGAATTCATTCTCGGTTTCGGCGGCAAGCCGGTAGGCAAATACCGCTGGTTCCGCTGTTCATTCAGGTGGGTAAACAAACTGCTATCGTGGATTTACCGCGATTAGCCATTAACATGAGAATCGATTGCCGACAGCGGGAAACCATAAAGAATACGTCCAATTACAATAATCTTTCCCCTCTTTCGTTATATACAAAATGGAAAGAATACGATTAAGCATCATAATAACGTTGCTTTTATGGGCCATCGGCGCCAAAGCACAGACATTCACCCTGCAAGGCAAAGTAACTGACAGCCAGATGAACCCCATAGAGCTCGTCACTGTATCCGTTGTCCAGCAAGGCAAAATGACAATGACCAACCTTAAAGGCGAATACTCGCTCACGCTGCAGTCTGCCGACAGCGTAGTCGTAAGGTATTCAATGGTTGGATATAAGACAAAGACACGCGTGCTGCGCAAGCCACGCGGCAAGCAGACCCTGCTGATACAATTGTTTGAAGACGGCCTGCTGGCAGGCATAACTGTCACCGGACAAAAGGTGCAGACCGACATGAACCAAAAGCTCGACATAAAAGACATGCGCAATACGCCAAGCGTTACAGGCAACGCCGTAGAAGAAATGATACAGGCGCAAGCCGGTGTGTCGACACACAGCGAGCTATCGTCACAATACAATGTAAGAGGTGGAAGTTTCGACGAAAACAGCGTGTATATCAACGATGTTGAGATTTACCGCCCGTTCCTTGTGCGCAGTGGACAGCAGGAAGGACTGTCCATAATCAATCCCGACATGGTTGAGAACGTTACATTTTCCACCGGCGGTTTTGACGCAAAATACGGCGACAAGATGTCGTCTGTTCTCGACATAAAATATAAAAGGCCTAAGAAATTCGAAGCCAAGGTGTCAGGCAGCCTTCTGGGTGCGAATGCATACATTGGTGTCAGCAACAAGAAGTTTTCATGGAGCAACGGCCTGAGATACAAGACTAACAAATACCTGCTGGGATCACTCGAGACAAAGGGTGAATACCGTCCTACATTCCTCGATTACCAGACATACCTCACTTATACTCCAGACTCGCTGTGGTCTATCGAGCTTATGGGCGACGTGTCTGAAAACCATTATGACTTCTACCCCGAAGACAGGGAGACATCGTTCGGAACGATGGAGAATGTCAAGTCGTTCAGAGTATATTTCGACGGACAGGAGAAAGACATTTTCCGTACATATTTCGGCTCACTCGGCATAACACGGCGTTTCGGCAAAAATACCAAAGTATCGCTGACAGCCTCGGCATTCCACACCAACGAGCAAGAGAAATATGACATACAAGGACAATACTGGCTAACGCAAACCGAAACCAGTGAAAACCTCGGAGTTGGCACATACGCCGAACACGCGCGCAACTATCTTGAAGCGACAGTTAAAAGCTTTAAGGTTGCCGTAAGCCACAAAACACGCCAACACGACTTGCAAGCAGGACTTACATACAAGATTGAAAGCATCAAGGAACGCAGCAAGGAATACGAAATGCGCGACTCAAGCGGATACAGCATCCCCCATACAGGAGAAGACCTTTACATGATTTATTCGCTCAACGCCAGAAACCGTCTTGATGCCAACCGACTTGAAACGTACATACAGGACACATGGCGTTTTGCAAGCCGCGGAGGGCACACTCATTTCACACTGAACTACGGCATGCGCTTCAGCCATTGGAACTATAATAAGGAAAGCATTGTAAGCCCACGCATGTCGTTAGGCATAATACCATCGTTCAACCACGACGTAACTATACGCCTGGCAACAGGTATCTATTACCAGGCACCTTTTTTCAAAGAGTTGCGCGACACAACAACCGTAAACGGTGTAACACAGGCCACACTGCGACGCGACATAAAGAGCCAGCGCTCAATACACTTCATTGCCGGCTTAGACTACCGCTTCAAACTCGGCGGACGTCCTTACAAACTTACTGCTGAAGCCTACTACAAGGCTTTGGCCAATATCGTGCCGTACACCGTGAACAACGTAAAAATAACCTATGACGCCAGCCACCAGTGCAGCGGACACGCCACCGGGTTGGACTTAAAGCTATACGGCGAATTCGTACCAGGCACCGACTCGTGGCTGAGCCTGTCACTGATGGACACACGAATAAACATCAACGGTAAGAGCATACCTATGCCGACAGACCAAAGATACTCGCTCAACCTGTTCTTTACAGACTACTTCCCAGGCACCGACCGTTGGCGCATGTCGCTCCGTCTTGCCTATGCCGACGGTCTGCCGTTCAGCGCACTGCACAGTCCGCTCGACCAGGCTCCATTCCGCGCACCGGCATACCGCCGTGCAGACATAGGCATGAGCTACCGCCTGTTAGGCAACGACGAACAACGGCGCAAGTCAATATTCAAAAACATCTGGCTTGGTGTTGACTGCCTCAACCTGTTCGGCATCAATAACGTAAACTCATATTATTGGGTTACCGACGTCACCAGCCAGCAATACGCCGTGCCAAACTATCTGACAGGCAGGCAGTTCAACGTAAGGGCGACTTTCGAATTCTGACGAAAGGACATTATCGCACACCTCTGTACCCCATAAGCCGTATCCCGGCGTTGGGAAACTTTACCCTATAATAAACCTCACGACCGGCAGTTGCACTATTTTTTATAATAAATTAATATTACAAATTACGCCATTGCCCGTCATAAGGAATAAAAAATAAAACTACTAATATTATGACCTATAACGAAATTGGAAAAACAGGAATGCGTGTGTCTAACCTTGGCTTCGGAGCTTCATCACTCGGAGGAGTGTTCCACGACATACGCGAGGCTGAAGGAATAAAGGCCGTACACACGGCCGTAGACAACGGCATAAACTTCATCGACGTATCTCCTTATTACGGACACTACAAAGCCGAAACCGTACTTGGCAAGGCTCTTAAGGAAATCCAAAGGGACAAATATTACCTGTCAACAAAAGTCGGACGTTACGGCAAAGACGGCGTAAACACATGGGATTACTCGGCAAAACGCGTCACTGACAGCGTGTACGAAAGCATGGAGAGACTTAATATCGACTACATTGACTTAATAAATGTGCACGACGTTGAGTTTGCCGACCTTAACCAAGTTGTAAATGAAACCCTGCCTGCATTAACCAAATTGCGTGACAAAGGCGTAGTCGGACACGTTGGAATAACCGACCTGCAGCCCGAAAACCTGAAATGGGTAATTGAGCACGTTCCCGCAGGCACTGTCGAATCAGTATTGAACTTCTGCCATTACTGTCTTAACGACGAGATACTTAACGACTATTTTGACTTCTTCGAGTCAAACAACATTGGAATAATCAATGCGTCGCCATTCTCCATGGGTCTGCTTTCGCAGCGCGGAGCGCCCGACTGGCACCCGGCACCCCAATCACTGAAAGACGCTTGCAAACGTGCCGCAGAGTATTGCAACACGAAAAACTACCCGATAGAGAAACTGGCAATACAGTACTCAACCAACAATCCACGCATAGCAACGACACTCTTCAGTTCAGCAAATCCGGCTAACGTACTGAAAAACATCGGATACGTGAACGAGCCGATTGACAACGAACTGGTAAAGGAAGTTCAGGAAATCATAGGCGACCAGATGCGTGTACGCTGGGCAAACACATAATAATCATACAGTTTGGGCCCTACGGATTGTGAGGACTTCACGTCTTACACAATCCGTAGGGCCCGAAAACCGGAATAACAGCATTATCATGACACAAACTATAATCGACGCGCACTCGCATTTGTGGCTGCGACAAGATACCGAATGGAACGGCATGCCCGTAACCACACGGCGTAACGGCCGCTCGTTCTTCCTTACCGAAGAGGTGCAGATGCTGCCACCGTTCATTATTGACGGACGTAACACGGCAGAGGTGTTCCTTTCAAACATGGACTACGCCCAAGTAGGCGGAGCCGTGGTGGTTCAGGAGTTCATTGACGGACTGCAGAACGACTATCTCGAGGAGGTAAAAAACAAATATCCCGAACGATTCTTCGTGTTCGGAATGTGTGACTATTTCAAGCCTGGATTTGTCGACGAAGCCGCAAACCTTGTACGACGCGGCTTTAAAGGTATTGCCATACCAGGCCACAGGCTCATACTTAACGACCGCAGAGTCAAACTGAATTCAGATGAAATGATGTCGCTTTTCCACTTGATGGAAGACAACGGGATGATACTATCCGTATGCCTCGCCGAAGAAAACCTACAAACGGACGAGATGCGCGAAGTAATACAGGAATGCCCCAACCTCAAAATAGCCATCGGCCATTTCGGAATGGTTACGACGCCTGGATGGGAAAAGCAAATCGAGCTAGCCCATTATGACAACGTCATGATTGAATCAGGCGGCATTACATGGCTTTTCAACAAGGAGTTCTATCCGTTTGCAGGAGCCGTAAAGGCAATAAGGCAGGCCATTGACATGGTAGGCGCTGACAAGCTGATGTGGGGTTCAGACTATCCACGCACGATTACGGCAATAACTTACAAGATGTCTTACGACTTTATATGCAAGTCAGACGAGCTTACCGACGAGGAAAAAGCGTTATTCCTCGGAGAAAACGCCCGCAAGTTCTACGGATTCGGCGAACTGCCCGAACTGCCATACGTCAAGAACATGTCTGAATAAACTTACCAATAACAACTACAACAATACCATAACTACCTAAGACAAAAATGCAAAAGAATAATTACACGGTGCCATTGACACTGATATTCTGCCTGTTCTTCCTCTGGGCGATAAGCAGCAACCTGCTTCCCACTATGATCAGGCAGCTGATGAAAACGTGCGAACTGAACACGTTTGAAGCGTCGTTCACGGAATCAGCCTACTGGCTGGCGTATTTCATCTTCCCGATACCGATAGCCATGTTCATGAAACGCTACAGTTACAAGGCCGGAATAATATTCGGCCTGTCATTGGCTGCATGCGGCGGACTATTGTTTTTCCCGGCTTCACTTATCAAGACGTATTGGGTATATTTGTGCGTATTCTTCATCATAGCCACAGGCATGTGCTTCCTTGAGACCGCCGCAAACCCATACGTGACGGTACTCGGCAAGCCTGAAACCGCAATCAGACGCCTAAACCTTGCCCAATCATTCAACGGTTTGGGAGCGTTCATCTCTGCAATGTTCCTGAGCAAGCTCGTGCTGAGCGGCAACAACTACACACGCGAAACATTGCCGGCCGACTATGCGGGAGGTTGGGACGCATACATACAGCAAGAGACCGAGGCCATGCGTCTGCCATATTTGATCCTAGGCTTAATGCTTATAATTGTGGCATTGGTCTTTGTGTTTACCAAGTTCCCCAAAATAGCAGACGAACAAAACACCGGCAATAATAATGAAAAAGAAAAGCTGATTGACTTCGGCGCACTAAGGCACCACAACCTGCGCTGGGGAGTAATAGCACAGTTCTTCTACAACGGCGGCCAGACAGCCATCAACAGCCTCTTCCTCGTTTACTGCTGCGTGTACGCAGGACTCGACGAGGCCACAGCCACAACATTTTTCGGAATATACATGCTGGCGTTCCTTGCCGGCAGATGGGTCGGCACGGCGCTGATGGTTAAGTTCAGCCCGAGGCGCATGCTGCTGTTCTACTCGCTCATGCTCATGGTCTTGTGCGTCATAATAAGCATTTTCGGCGGATACGTGGGCCTTTACGCAATGATAGCCGTATCGTTTTTCATGTCAATCATCTACCCCACACAATTCTCAATGGCCCTTCAGGGACTTGGCAACCAGACAAAGAGCGGCTCGGCCTTTCTCGTTATGGCAATAGTCGGCAACGCATGCCTGCCGCAGTTGACTGCATACGTAATGCACGTGAACAGCCATTTTTACCAGATAGCTTACCTTGTACCTATGGTATGCTTCGCGTTTTGCGCATATTACGGCTGGAAAGGATACAAACAATAACCTTAAGCCGGTAAGGATTATGAACGGAATATAAAAATACATAACTACTAAATAATAAACAATGAAAGCAGTACGCATTGCAAAACCTATGGAAATAGGCGTAGCAGAAATTGAAAAGCCGGCTATAAAGGCTGGCGAAGTGTTGGTAAAAATAAAATATGTGGGCTTTTGCGGTTCTGACCTCAACACATACCTCGGCCGCAACCCCATGGTCAAGATGCCGGTTGTGCCAGGCCATGAGGTAGGCGCCGTTATTGAAGAAGTGGGCAGCGACGTTCCTGCCGAACTGAAAAAAGGAATGACCGTAACCCTCAACCCTTACACCAACTGCGGCAAATGCTCGTCATGCCGCAACGGACGCTACAACGCATGCGAGCATAACGAGACACTCGGCGTACAGCGCCAAGGCGTGATGTGCGAGTACGCCGCCCTGCCCTGGCAGAAGGTAATACTGGCAGAGGGAATCCCCGTACGCACCTGCGCCCTCATAGAACCAATGAGCGTAGGTTTCCACGCCGTTTCACGCGCCGAAGTTACAGACAACTCGACGGTGATGGTAATAGGCTGCGGAATGGTTGGCCTCGGAGCCGTCATGCGTGCGTCGCTGCGCGGAGCAACCGTAATCGCCGCCGACATAGACGACGAGAAACTGGCACTTGCACGTGAAGCCGGAGCCACATACACAATCAACACCATGACCGAAGACGTGCATGTGTGCATCCAGCAAATAACCGAAGGATACGGCGCCGACGTTGTAATCGAGGCCGTGGGCAGCCCCGCCACTTACGTAATGGCTGTCAACGAGGTGGCATTCACCGGAGTCGTGGCTTGCATCGGTTACGCAAAAAGCGACGTTTCGTTCCAGACAAAACTGTTCGTACAGAAAGAACTTGACATACGCGGCTCACGCAACGCAACGCCGGAAGACTTCCGCGCCGTAATCAACTGCATCAGGACAAACCGCTATCCCGTCGAGAAGTTCATTTCGCGCGTAGTGGCTCCCGAAGGAGCTGCCGAGGCAATGAAGCAATGGAGCGAGCAACCCGGCAAGGTGTTCAGGATACTTGTCGAGTTCTAAGCCCGCCAGTAACACAACAAGCTTGCACGTACCGCCTCAGGTGCAATACACGCAGGTAAAAACAGACAAGACAAAAAGCCCGCCTTATCATGGCGGGCTTTTTTGTTAACCTTACGTTCCGGCAATACGGCGTAAGGCCTATGAAACGGCGGTGAAAAACAGACGCCTTTCCAAAAGGCCGTGTTTTACAACGCAAAAGGCAACTTCTTACGCTGCAAAAGGTAACCTTTCACAAGCTGAAAGGTTACCTTTTGCTTTCCGTCCGTCCATAATCCTGCAAATCAAAAGGGCTGCTACTGCAACAAGCAAAACAACAGCTTGGCTGTCAATAAGTTACAGAACAGGCAACATTACATCACGAAAACATCACCTTACCAATAAAAGACGGAACGGGAAAACAGTTGTTTCAGAATTAAATCGTTGTATTGCAAACATTCCGCATAACGGCTGAAACCGCAAAATTGCATTCAGCACCCAACCTGTATGACCGGCGTTAATCATACATTAGAAATTTTATCAGATTTTTATTGGGCGGTTACGACAAAAATTTTTATCTTTGTGCGGATAAAAAAACATCACTTGAACCCTAAACATCCACGATGTTAAGTTGTGGGTGGATAAATATGAAAAACTGAATGCAATACGTCGTATTACCGGAAGAAAAGACACGAAAAGTGTCATTTTATTTGGCAATGGAGGAATATGTAGCCCGCAACGTACAAGGCGGAGATTACCTATTCTGCTGGCAAGTCACCCCTTCGGTAATCGTAGGGCGCAACCAGTTGATAGCCAACGAGGTTAATCTTGATTACTGCCGCAAGCACGATATAAGCCTGTTCAGGCGCAAAAGCGGCGGCGGATGCGTGTATGCAGACAATGACAATGTGATGTTTTCATTCATCACGGCCGACGACAACGTGGGTGTAGCCTTCAGCCGATACATTGGTGCCATGGTGCTTATGCTGAAAAGACTGGGTGCTGACGCTTCAGCATCCGGACGCAACGACATCATGGTAGATGGCAAGAAGGTGTCCGGCAACGCCTTCTACCATCTTCCAGGACGCAGCATTGTACACGGAACGATGCTTTATGACACTGACATGGATAACATGCTGCAAAGTATAACGCCAACAACCGACAAGCTGCAAAGCAAGGGAGTAGACAGCGTGAGACAGCGAATAGCACTGCTCAAAGACTATCTGGACCTGGACATCGATGAATTCAAAAGCTATATCAGGAAAGGATTGTGCAACGGCGAATACGTTCTCACGAAAACTGACGTAAAGGAAATCGAGGACATAGAACGACGCGTCTACCTGACGCGCGATTTCATTTTAGGCAACAATCCACGATATACGCTTACGAAACGCTGCAGAATAGAAGGTACGGGAAGTCTCGAGGCACACATCGAGATGAAAGGCGAAACCATAAGGAAAGTCGAGTTGATTGGAGACTTCTTCGCCATAGGCGACTTCAACTCGTCAATACTCCGCAGGCTTGAGAACGTCAGGCTCAACAGGACAGACATAAGCAATGCACTGCCTGAAAGGCTTGACGACATAATCATGAACTTAAAGAAAGACGACTTCGTAAGCCTGCTCACTGATGAGAACTTTTAACTACATGGAAAAATACATAACCAAATAATTATTATGGAAAACAAAAGAACCTGTCTTTACGACAAACACGTAGCCTTAGGCGCACTGATGAGCCCGTTTGCAGGCTTTGACATGCCAATCCAGTATTCATCAATAATAGACGAGCACAATGCCGTGCGCAACGCATGTGGCGTGTTCGACGTTTCGCACATGGGCGAAGCGTTGGTTACCGGCCCCGACGCCGAAAAGTACGTAAACCATATATTCACAAACGATACCAACGCAATAGAAGCCGGACAGGTGCTCTACGGCATGATGCTCTACCCCGACGGCGGAACGGTTGACGACCTGCTGGTCTACAAAATGGGCGGCAACGAATTCTTCCTTGTCATAAACGCATCAAACACAGAAAAGGACGTTGAGTGGATGAAAGCCAACACTGAAGGGTTTGACGTCAAGGTAGAAGACGTATCGGCACGCTACGGACAGCTGGCCGTACAAGGTCCTGAAGCCGAGCGTGTTGTCGAGGAAGTGCTCGGACTTGCCTGCAAGGAGCTCACATTCTATACATCCAAAAAGGTAAACATTGACGGCAAGGAGGTTATTGTCAGCCGCACGGGATATACTGGCGAAGACGGCTTTGAGATATATTGCGCCCCCGAACTTATAGCAGAATACTGGGACAAGCTGATTGAGAGCGGACGCTGCAAGCCCTGCGGACTTGGTTGCCGCGACACATTGCGCTTCGAGGTTGGCCTGCCACTCTACGGCAACGAACTGAGCAAAGACATAAGCCCTGTCATGGCAGGTCTGAGCATGTTCTGCAAGCTGGACAAGCCTGAATTCATAGGCAAGGAAGCCGTTGCCGCACAGAAGGCCGAGGGCGTAAGCCGCAAGGTAGTGGGCATAGAGCTTGAGGGACACGCCGTTCCGCGCCACGGATACAATGTTGTATGCGAAGGCAATGTGGTCGGTACAGTAACGACAGGCTACCAATCCATCTCGACACAAAAGAGCGTATGCATGGCATTGGTAGACGCAGCTTATTCAAAACTCGGCACACAGCTTGAAATACAAATCCGTAAAAAGACCTTCCCCGGAACTGTTGTAAAGAAAAGGTTTTACGACAAGCATTATAAGAAATAACAATACAGGCAGACCGGCAACGGTCATACAACAAGACAGAAACATATAATATAATTATAAAAAATAAAATATCATGGCAAAAGTTATTGAAGGACTTTATTATTCAGAGTCTCACGAGTATGTGAAAGTAGAAGGAGAATACGGCTACATCGGCATCACCGACTACGCCCAGAACGCATTAGGCAACATCGTATATGTTGACATGCCCGACGTTGACGACGAAATCGAAGCAGGTGAAGAGTTCGGCGCAGTAGAAAGCGTAAAGGCAGCCAGCGACCTCATGTCGCCAGTAAGCGGAACAGTTGTTGAGGTGAACAGCGAACTCGAAGACACTCCTGAACTCATCAACCAGGATGCTTACGGCAACTGGATTGTGAAAGTAGAGCTGTCAGACAAGGGTGAACTCGACGGCCTCATGGATGCCAAAGCATACGAGGACTTCTGCAACAACAACTAAAAACGCAAAACAAAGTTGCAAAACAGTGGGGCAGCCGTCAAAGCGGCTTTCCCCC
>HF986704.1:80140-95081 GCA_000433175.1 Prevotella sp. CAG:1058 | reverse complement strand
GGGGCAGCCGTCAAAGCGGCTTGCCCCCTATACTCTTTAGAGCATTTACGTTTTCATCCATCCCTTAACCTTATATTCTTAACACGCATAACCAAATGGCATTTAAATATTTTCCCCATACGGAGCAAGACGTCAAGGACATGCTGGCTCGCGTGGGTGTAAAGTCGCTTGACGACTTGTACGCCGACGTGCCCGAGCAGATACGATTCAAGGGCGACTACGACCTGCCCGAAGCTATGAGCGAGATTGAAGCAAGGCAGTTCTTTGACAACTTGTGCCGTAACGACAAACAGCTAACGTGTTTCGCCGGCGCAGGCGTCTACGACCACTACACTCCGTCCATAATTCCGTACATCGTGGAACGGTCTGAATATCTTACAAGCTACACCCCGTACCAGGCAGAGATTTCCCAGGGAACGCTACACTACATCTTCGAATACCAGACGATGATGGCACGCCTGACGAACATGGACATTTCAAACGCGTCAATGTATGACGGCACCACAGCCACTGCCGAAGCTGTGATAATGGCTGCATCGGTGGCAAAGAAGGCAGACACAGTACTCGTATCTGAAACCGTCGACCCTAAAACCATTGACGTAATCAAGACATACGCACACTTCCACGGCATCAAGACAGAAGTAATAAAACAAGACAACGGAGCCACAGACAATGCTGGAATGAAGAACCGCATCAACAAAGGCGGAGTTGCAGGCATAGTTGTGCAACAGCCCAACCGTTACGGCATCATCGAAGATTATGACGGAATGGCGGATGCTTGCCACGAGAACAAGGCCCTGTTCATCATCAATTCTGTCGCAGCAGACCTGGCTTTGTTAAAGACACCAGGCGAATGGGGTGCCGACATAGCAGTCGGCGACGGCCAGTCACTTGGAATTCCCATGTCGTTCGGTGGTCCGTATATCGGATACCTGTGCTGCACTGAGAAACTGATGCGCAAAATGCCGGGACGCATTGTCGGAGAAACAACAGACAACCGCGGCAACCGGGCGTTCGTACTGACCCTGCAAGCACGCGAACAGCACATCAGAAGGCAGAAAGCCACCTCTAACATTTGTTCAAATGAGAGCCTTATGGCCTTGTACGTAACCATTTACATGTCTGTAATGGGAAAACAAGGACTTAAAGAAGCAGCCGAATTATCATACGCAGGCGCCCACTATCTGTGCGACAAACTTGTCGGAACAGGGCACTTCCAACTGTCATACGACCGTCCGTTCTTCAACGAATTCTGTGTAAAATACGACGGAGACGTAGATGCATTACGCAAGAAATATGAAGACGCAGGAATACTTGGAGGCGTAAAGATCAGCGATAATGAAATCATGTTCGCCGTAACCGAACGTAGGACAAAAGAGGAAATAGACAGACTTGTCGAACTTTCCATTTAATAACCAAGGAAAAACAGAAGGATTATGAACAACAAACTTTACGGCAAACTGATATTCGAACTTTCCCATGAAGGAAGAAAAGCTTATTCATTGCCGAAAAACATATTTGGAGATTATCATCTGCCTGCCGAAATGAAGCGTGAGGCTGACGCCGAACTCCCCGAATGCGACGAGCTTACCATCGTGCGCCACTACACCAATCTGAGCGGCAACAACTTCGGAGTTGACAACGGATTCTATCCTCTGGGCAGCTGTACGATGAAATACAACCCGTACATCAACGAGGAAATGGCGGCAAGACCCGAATTTTCCGCCATCCATCCGGCACAGCCTGACAATACATGCCAGGGCGCGCTGGCCGTTTATTACAACCTGCAAAAATCATTGTCTGCAATCACCGGCCTGAGCGAATTTACCCTTAATCCGTTCGCAGGAGCACACGGCGAGTTGACCGGACTGATGATTATCCGTGCATACCACGAAAGCCGCGGCGACAACAAACGCGTTAAAGTAATCGTGCCAGATTCAGCACACGGCACCAACCCCGCCTCGGCAGCCGTCTGCGGACTTGAAATAGTGGAGGTGAAAAGTAAGTCTGACGGCACCATCGACATCGAACACCTGCGCGGACTGCTCGACGACACGATTGCTGCGATAATGATGACCAATCCCAACACGCTCGGACTCTTCGAGCCGGGAATACCGGAAATAGCCAAAATTGTACACGAATGCGGAGCGTTGCTGTACTACGACGGAGCCAACCTCAATCCTATGCTGGGAGCATGCCGCCCCGGCGACATGGGTTTCGACGTTATGCACATCAACCTGCACAAGACATTCTCGACTCCACACGGAGGTGGCGGCCCCGGCTGCGGTCCCGTAGGAGTAAGGCAAGGACTTGAAAAATTCCTGCCAAAACCCAAGGTAGTGAAAAACGGCGACAGGTATGAAATCGACGCAGAGGGTGCAGACGCAATACACGTTGGCGCGTTCCTCGGCAACTTCGGTGTGGCAGTGAAGGCTTACGCATACATTCTGACACTCGGCCGCGAGAACATGAAGATGGTAGGCCCGTTGGCAACACTTAACGCCAACTACATTAAAGAGTGCCTGAAAGACGTTTACGAACTACCAATACAAGGCTTGTGCAAGCATGAATTCGTATTCGACGGACTCAAGGACAAGAGCACAGGAGTGACCACAATGGACGTTGCAAAACGCTTGCTCGACTTCGGCTACCACGCCCCGACAATCTATTTCCCGCTGCTTTTCCACGAAGCAATGATGATAGAACCGACAGAAACGGAGGGGAAAGACACAATCGACGGTTTCATAAGCATTATGCGTGAGATTGCGCGTGAAGCAAAAGAAGACCCAGAGGTGGTTAAGAGCGCGCCACACAACGCCCCGATAGGACGCGTTGACGACGTACAGGCGGCAAAACATCCTGTCCTGAAGTTCCAAAAATAATCATTTTTTTGTACAGTAAGTTTATGCGGAAAGCTCCAATCCGCATAAACTTATTGTCTTTTACATTAATAATTAAAGTCACCTTCCGAAAAATGAAATCCGATATAATAATCATCGGCGCAGGACCAGGCGGCTACCATACCGCAGCTTACGCCGTGCGCCACGGCCTGAGTGTTACAATAGTAGAAAAGGCCGAAACCGGAGGAACATGCCTTAACTGTGGCTGCATACCGACAAAGGCGCTCTGCCACGATGCCGAGGCTGTTGAAGCGGCTACACGCATCTGCGGAACAAGACCGGCAGTAGACTTCGGCAAAATAGCCGCACGCCAGCAAGAAGTAGTGGCAAAGTTAAGGCAAGACGTGGAAACCCTGCTTGCACAGACCGGCGTAACGTTCGTAAGAGGCAACGCCGTACTGAAAGACGACCACACGATAGTAGCCAACGGCGAAGAATACCAAGCCGGAAACATAATCATAGCAACAGGCTCACGCCCCAAGATGCCACCAATCGAGGGCATTAACTTACCCGGAGTAATGACGTCTACCGAGCTGCTCGCCACGGACAAGTTGCCGCAAAGCCTTTGCATCATCGGCGCCGGAGTCATAGGACTCGAGTTCGCATCTGTATTCAACAGCTTCGGCTGCGAGGTAACGGTAGTCGAATACATGAAAGAGTGCCTTCCTCCATACGACCAGGACATATCCAAGCGTGTACGAAAGGCCATGGAAAAACGCGGCATAAAGTTCGTCATGCAGGCGGCTGTAAAGAGCATCGCCAAGAACAACGACAACCTTAATGTCTGCTATGAGTACAAAGGAAAGACCGGAGAGACGTCTGCCGAAATAGTACTTGTCGCCACCGGACGCGCGGCCAACATCGAAAACATTGGTCTCGAAACCGCAGGCATTGCAACAGAGAGGGGACACATCGTCGTCGACGACAACATGCAGACCAACATCGGGCACGTCTACGCCGTGGGCGACGTAAACGGACGCTGCATGCTCGCCCACGCCGCAATAATGCAAGGCATACGCTGCGTAAACAACATACTTGGCCGCAATGACGAAATAAAGCTCGACATAATGCCTTCGGCTGTATTCACAAATCCCGAAGCAGCAGCCGTAGGACTGACCGAAGCCCAGTGCAAGGAAGCCGGTCTGGAATATACAGTGAAGAAGACTCCGTTCCGTGCAAATGGCCGCGCCGTTGCCGACGAGGCCGACGATGGCCTGATAAAGCTCATCACAAAGAACGACGGCACAATCTTAGGCTGCCACGTGTGCGGCGCCCACGCTGCCGACATAGTGCAAGAGGCGGCAGCCCTGATGTCGCTCGGATGCACCGCGTCGAAGCTGCACGACATAACGCACATCCATCCGACAATAGCCGAACTGCTAAGGGATTCAGTCTAAAACTGACATACGGCAATAAAAACTCATGCAACGGCCTGCCCTTTACCAAAGCCTATTAACTTTGGCAAGGGCAGGCTATTCGAAACCACAACCCAACAGACATCATCACATCCTTGACTCAACCACCCTCCAACGTTTGACATGACCACACTTTACATAAAAAACATGGTTTGCGACAGGTGCAAGGCCGCCGTTAAAAACGCCCTGCAAAGCCTGGGACTGAAGCCGGTATCGGTTGAGCTTGGCATTGCCGATATCGAAGGTGAAATAGACAAAGACAAAACCGACGAGATACGTGCTACCCTATGCGACTTAGGTTTCGAACTGCTTGAAGACAAGCAGAAACAGATCATAGACAGGATAAAAAGCGAAATAATAGAACTTGTACACTATAAGGATAACAAATCAGACGTCAACCTGTCTACACACCTGTCAGGCAAGCTCGCCACCGATTACAGCACGCTGAGCAAACTCTTCTCCGAAAGCACTGGCATGACTATCGAGAGGTATGTCATACTTCAAAAAATAGAGCGTGTAAAAGAACTTTTATTTTACGACGAAATGTCGGTCAGCGAAATAGCATTGAAGATGAACTATTCAAGCACGGCATACCTGAGCACCCAGTTCAAGAGCGTAACGGGCATGACGCCTTCACAATTCAAGGCGGCGGGCAAGAAAAGCCTTAAACAATTAGACAAGGTCGGACTGTAAAAAACGGATATACGCCGCCACGTAACACGACGGCAACTACAATTTTTACAGACTGCCGGACCTGTATCATCGCACGCCACACAAACACACCCATAACCTCATAAAACTTTTCCATAATTCCATAACAAGCCGGACGATTGTTTTGCGTACTTTTGCACAAAACAAACTAACTGACAGTTATGGAGAAAAAAACAATAGCAGTAACAGGCATGGCGTGCGCCGGATGCGCCGCCAACGTCGAAAGGAGGCTCAACCAGCTTGACGGCATACAATCAGCAAGCGTCAACTTCGCCGCCCGCACGGCCCTGATAGAATACGACCCGAAAGTAATCACGCCGGCAATGATGAAAAGCGAAATCATCAAAGCCGGATACGACCTTGTCATAGACGAGGGCGAATCGGTCGAAGCAATAGAGCGTACGGCATACCGCCGGCTTGTCAGGAAAGTCATAACGTCGTGGCTGCTCGCGCTGCTTACCATGAGCCTGTCAATGAACTGGCTCGACACAGGCAGCACGGATTCGGCCAACCAACTGATGCTCGTATTAGCGTTGGCCAACATTGTGTATTGCGGAAACATGTTTTACTCGAACACATGGAAGCAGCTGCGCCACGGCTCGGCCAACATGGATACGCTCGTGGCCATGAGTACGGCAATATCGTTCCTGTTCAGCGTGTTCAACACTTTCAGGGGAGAGTCTTTCTGGGGCTCGCGCGGCATAGAAAACCACACTTACTATGACGCGTCGGTAATGATAATAACATTCGTCCTGACAGGACGTATGCTCGAGGAAAGGGCAAAGAAGGGCACAGCCTCAGCCATCCGCGCACTGATGGGACTTGCGCCCAAGACGGCACACGTAGTCAACGGAAACGATGTGGACGACGTACCGATTGCGACCCTCGAAAAAGGCGACACCATTGAGATACGACAAGGCGAGAAAGTGCCCGTGGACGGCATCGTCACGACAGGCGAAGCCTATATTGACGAAAGCATGATTACGGGCGAGCCTACGCCTGCACAGAGAAAGGCCGGCGACAAAGTGTTTGCAGGGACAATAGTCAAGCAGGGCAGCCTGCGCTTCAGTGCCCGTCAAGTAGGAGCCGAGACCATGCTCGCGCAGATAATAAAGATGGTGCAGGAAGCCCAGGGCAGCAAGGCCCCCGTGCAGCGCGTTGTCGACAAGATAGCCCTTGTGTTCGTGCCAGCGGTATTATGCCTGTCGGCCGTTACGTTCATATTGTGGTACGCCATAGGCGGCAACGCCAGCCTGCCCCATGCCGTCCTCTCGGCAGTGTCGGTACTAGTCATAGCCTGTCCGTGCGCCCTCGGCCTGGCAACGCCCACGGCGCTGATGGTAGGCATAGGCAAGGCGGCACGCAAGAACATACTGATAAAGGACGCCGCGGCACTTGAAGACATACGCAAGATTGACGCACTCGTGATAGACAAGACGGGAACGCTGACCACCCCCAACAAGGACGTGGACTTCACAAAGGCCGACAACCTGTCGCTTGAAGAGCGCGAAACACTTAAACCGCATGCGCGCGAGGCTATGGAAGCCCTGCAACAGGAAGGCATAGAGGTGTACATGATGAGCGGCGACAAGGACGAGGCCGCACGCTACTGGGCTGACAAAGCCGGAATAAGGCACTACCGCAGCCAGGTGATGCCGCAGGACAAGGAGGACATGGTAAGGCAGCTGCAAGCCGAAGGCAAGCACGTGGCAATGGTAGGCGACGGTATCAACGATACGCAAGCCCTCGCCGCCGCCGACGTTAGCATAGCCATGGGCAAAGGAACAGACATTGCAATGGACGTGGCGCAGGTAACGCTGATGGGCACCGACCTACGCCGCATACCCGACGCCATCCGGCTGTCGCGCGCCACGGTGGGAATGATTAAGCAAAACCTGTTCTGGGCGTTCATCTACAACGTCGTCTGCATACCGCTCGCAGCAGGTGTCCCTTACATCTTCGGCGCACAATGGCAGATAACGCCGATGTGGGCGAGCGCACTGATGGCCTTCTCTAGCATCAGCGTGGTACTCAACAGCCTGCGGCTAAACATGATGAAAAACTGACAACCACCAACGCCCGGTGGTATCATCAGGCGTTGGCGGTTGTCAAGGCTTGCTCCGCCGGTCACCGTTTCTCGGTCTCCACGGAGACCTGTATGCTGAACTGTGGATTAAAGTTATATTTCACTGCCGCGCCAATGCGGTCGCCTATCCTGCCCATGTCGTAAAGAGGCATGGGCATTCTCTTATTTACCATCGACTTCTGTCCGTAGATGTAACCCTCCCAATGCTCGTCGAACTTATACCCCAACACGGCATTAAAACCCGCATCGCGGTATGCGTCGTGCGACCAATAAAGGTTGTTCATGTAGCCGCCGACGGCCAACGACAGTTTACTTGTTATGGGCACGGCGTACATTGCGGAGATGCTTTGGGCGAAACCTGCGCCTTTCCACGGACTGTCGCCAAACGTGGCGAACACCGAAGCGCCAAGACTGACGTTAAGTCCCTTGTGCAACCGCCAGTCGTAAAACCCCACCCAGTCGTAAGGATACATATTAATATATGTCTGCCCGTAACGGTTCAGCACGGGCAGGTGCAACGAGTCTGCCGCAGCAAGGGCTTCGCCGCGGTAACCGTCGTAGACATACATGCCGGTTGGGGCGTCGCCGGCGCCTATCAGCCCGGGCTGCAGTTCAGGGACATCTACACCTACCGTGTCGGGCACCGCCACGGTCGACTTCACCTCCTGGGCGCTGCATAATGCGCAACACAGGCATAATGAAAATAAGACAGCATACCTTTTCATCATGCACAAAGATAAACCTATGCTGCGTAAAAACAAAAGACTGCAGCCGTTTTTTTGCCTTTATTATCCTTTCCTACCCTTGATTTTTGACAAATTCACAACCTGCTGTATCACAACACGTTACCTACGAGCCTGCAAAACACGGCAAACGGCGTTGCAAAACATGGCCTTTCAGCCTCCAATATGCCGTGTTTTGCAACGCAAAAGGCAACCTTTCGCAAACTTGAAAATCTGATACGCTTTTCTCCACGACATGCAGCCATGCCAAATACGGACGCAAAAGAAAATTACGGCAACATTTGGATGTTAGACGGGAAATGACTATTTTTGTAGAAACTTTATTTTTAACATAAGACAAACACCACTACCAATGAATTTCTTTAAGGCACTGTTCGGCGGAAAGGAAGAGAAACCCGAAGACAAGAAAAAGGCGGAAGAAGAGAAGAATTTTGACGTGTTGAAATATGACGGAGTACGCGCGCTGCGCTCCGGACAACACGACTATGCCATAAAGTGCTTCACACACGCACTGCAAATGAAGGAAGACCTCGAGATACGCGACTATATGTCGCAGGCAATGATACGTGCAGACATGCTGCCCGAGGCTTACGACAACCTGCTGAAAATAGCTGAAGCCCAGCCCGACAACATACAGGTGTACATACGCATGGCAAACGTCTGCTACATGATGGAAAACTACACGGCCATGGGCGAAGCGTGCGAGAAAGCCATACTTATCGACCCGAACAACACCGAGGCTACATTCCTGTACGCCAGGGCGTGCATAGGGCACGGCGACACAACCAACGCCGTGGCCATGCTTACAAAGGCAATATCGCTTAAAGACGACTACGCCGAGGCTTACCTGCTGCGCGGAGAGACTCTGCTCGCCGCCGGAGAGACCGAGGAAGCTGACGCCGATGCCCTGTGGTTGCTTGAACATACGCAAGACAACGAGGACGTCCTGACACTAAAGGCAAGGATAGAACGTGCAAAAGGAAATTCTGACGCGGCCATAGACTGCTTTACCAAAGTTATCGACGCTAATCCGTTCAACATTGACGCCTACCGCGAACGTGGTGAGATGAAACTCGTTGCCGGAGACGAAAAAGGCGGCAACGAAGACATAGAACACGCCGCCGAATTGGCAAACAACGGCAACGGCGACGCCGATGGCGAAAACATATCTAAGAAAGTTGACGAGGCTTACAAGAATATAAACCCGCTTGGGATATGATGAATTAAATTCTTAAATTCCATTATCTTTTCTTGCACAATTCAGACAAAAGCATTATTTTTGCATCAAAATATTAAAAATAACGACAATGAACAAGCAACATGCATCTTTCTTTTACTTTTATTTTTACTTTGCAAGGCATTGCGAAGCGGGAAGTTGCGTGTAAATTTCAACTTATGACAAAGATATCTTAAAGAAAGATACAATCAAGTCCCGCTTCACAATAATGAGGCGGGATTTTTGGTATTAGCGGAAATGACAAAAAACAATATATGAAAAGAATAGCAATTCAAGGCTCAATCGGGTCGTTCCACGACATCGCGGCCCACCAGTATTTCGAGAACGAACAGATACAGCTGATATGCTGCTCCACGTTCGAGCAGGTGTTTGAGAACATCAAACGCGACCCTACCGTCATAGGCATGCTCGCCATCGAGAACACAATCGCCGGCTCGCTGCTCCACAACTACGAACTGCTGCGCAACTCAGGAACAACGATTGTCGGGGAACACAAGCTACACATCGAACACAGCATCTGCTGCCTGCCCGAAGACTCGTGGGAGACAATAAATGAAGTACACTCCCACCCCGTAGCCCTCATGCAATGCCGCGGCTTCCTGGCCGACCACCCCGAGCTGAAAGCCGTCGAAGCCTCAGACACTGCCGGCGCCGCAAAATTAATCTCTGAACAGAAATGCCGCGGATGGGCGGCCATCTGCAACGCTTCGGCTGCAAAGATGTACGGCATGAAGATACTGCAGGAGTCAATAGAAGACAACAAACACAATTTTACACGCTTCCTGGTGGTAAGCAATCCCAACAAGGCCGACTTCCTTAGGCCGCTCGAATCAACTAACAAAGCCAGTCTGGTATTCTCGCTTCCGCACGAGGAAGGCAGTCTGTCACAAGTGCTGAGCATACTCTACTTCTACAAAATCAACCTCACGAAGATACAATCCCTGCCAATCATCGGCCATGAATGGGAATACATGTTCTACGTGGACGTGACATTCGACAACCTTACACGCTACCGCCAAAGCATTGACGCGATAATGCCGCTCACAAGAGAACTAAAAGTGATAGGAGAATACAAAGATGACGGAAGACAACCAACCATACAGGATAAAGCCGGCTGACAGGCTGTCGGCAGTGGCCGAATACTACTTCAGCCGCAAACTTAAGGAAGTTGCAAAGCTGAACGCCGAGGGCAAGGACATCATAAGCCTGGCCATAGGCAGTCCTGACATGCCACCGTCGAAAGGTACAATAGACAAGCTGTGCGAGACGGCACGGCAGGACGACGCACACGGATACCAGCCCACAATGGGCACTCCGGAGCTGCGGCAGGCCATGGCCGATTTCTACAAACGCTGGTACGGGGTGTGCCTCGACCCGCAGACAGAAATACAGCCGCTTATCGGCTCGAAGGAAGGAATACTGCACGTAACGCTCGCTTTCGTAAATCCCGGCGACAAGGTGCTGGTGCCCAATCCCGGATATCCTACCTACACGTCGCTAAGCAAGATACTCGGCGCCGAAGTGGTGAACTACAACCTGCGCGAGGGGAACGGCTGGCAGCCCGACTTCAACGAACTTGAAAGCATGGACCTGACGGGCGTCCGCCTGATGTGGACCAACTACCCGAACATGCCGACGGGAGCTCCTGCACAGATGGAGACCTACCGCAAGCTCGTAAGTTTCGCCCGCAGACACTCCATCGTGGTAGTCAACGACAACCCGTATTCGTTCATCCTCAACGAAAACCCTGTCTCGCTGCTGAAAGTGGAAGGGGCAAAAGACTGCTGCATAGAGTTCAACTCGATGAGCAAAAGCCACAACATGCCCGGCTGGCGAGTAGGAATGTGCGCCACGAACCCGACTTTCATACAGTGGATTCTTAAGATTAAGAGCAACATTGACTCCGGAACATTCCGCGGAATACAGCTTGCCGCAGCCGAAGCGTACAACAACAGCGACGAATGGCACCGCCAGGCAAACATAAATACTTACCGTCAACGCCGTAAACTGGCAGAACAGATAATGCAGCAACTTGGCTGTACGTTTGACGAAAACCAGGTGGGAATGTTCCTATGGGGCAGGATTCCTGACAAATATGCGAACGCCGAGGAACTCACAGAAAAGGTTTTGCATGAAGCAAGGGTGTTCATCACGCCGGGATTCATATTCGGAAGCAACGGCGAACGCTACATCCGAATCTCACTTTGCGCAAAAGACATGAAAATAAAAGAAGCTCTTGAGCGCATAAAAAACACAATGACAAATAATAAATAAAAACATAATACACAATGGAACTTGAACTACAACCGCTCAACCTGCCGAGCAATAACGAACGTCTGACGGTGATTGCCGGTCCTTGTTCTGCCGAAACGGAAGAACAAGTAATGTCGACAGCCATGCAACTGGCAGCAAAAGGCTGCCACATATTCCGCGCAGGAGTATGGAAACCTAGGACCAAGCCGGGAGGATTCGAGGGCAATGGAGAGAAAGCACTGCCCTGGATGCAGCGTGTTAAGGAAACTACCGGCATGCTTGTTGCCACCGAAGTTGCCACTGCAGAACATGTGGAACTGGCTCTGAAATACGGAATCGACGTGCTGTGGATAGGTGCGCGCACGTCGGCAAACCCCTTTGCAATGCAGGCAATAGCCGACAGCTTGCAGGGAATGGACATACCCGTACTTGTAAAAAACCCTGTAAACCCGGACATCGAGCTATGGATAGGAGCAATGGAACGCCTCAACCAGGCCGGAATAAAGAGGATTGCAGCCATACACCGAGGCTTCTCGAGCTACGACAAGAAGATATACCGCAACCTGCCGATGTGGCAGATACCAATCGAGTTGCGCCGTCGCATACCCGAACTGCCTATTTTCTGCGACCCGAGCCATATCGGTGGACGCCGCGAACTCATTGCCCCGCTGTGCCAGCAGGCCATGGACCTCGGTCTTGACGGTCTGATTGTAGAAAGCCACTGCGACCCCGACAAGGCATGGAGCGATGCTAAGCAGCAGGTAACTCCCGACGTGCTCGACTACATTCTAAGCCTGCTTGTCATCCGCGACGAGACCGTTACGACCGAAGGCATAACCACACTGCGCCGCCAAATAGACGAACTCGACAACCAGCTAATGGAAATACTGGCTAAGAGAATGCGCGTATGCCGTGAAATAGGAACATACAAGAAGGAGCATAACATGACCGTGCTGCAGACATCGCGCTACAACGAGATACTCGACAAGCGCGGAGCGCAAGGCTCGTTGTGCGGAATGGACCCGCAGTTCGTAAAGACCGTGTTCGAAGCAGTACATGAAGAATCGGTAAGGCAGCAAATGGAAATAGTAAACAAATAGTTTTTTTAGGGTAAAAAAGGTTATGGAACGCCAAAGGCGGCAAAGACCGACGACGTGCAGAAGCATATCCGAGCTATGCCGGCAATAAAGCGGCTTTTGTCTCCTTTGGCTCCATAAACACCTTTGATTATGAACTTTAACAAGAACAGGCCATGAGAATACTTGTATTGGGAGCAGGCAAGATGGGCAGCTTCTTCCTGGACCTGCTGAGCTTCGAGCATGAAACAGCCGTGTACGAGAAGGCTCCCGAGCGGCTGAGATTTACCTTCAACACGCTCAGGTTCACGACAATGAAGGAGATAGAGAACTTCAAACCCGAGCTTGTAATAAACGCAGTGACCGTAAAATACACCATAAGCGCCTTCGAGGAGGTAATTCCGCACTTGCCTGCCGACTGCATAATAAGCGACATCGCTTCGGTAAAGACCGGGCTGAAGGACTTCTACTCAAAATGCGGACACCGCTACGTGTCTACCCACCCGATGTTTGGGCCGACCTTTGCCAACCTTAACCAGTTGAGCCACGAGAACGCAATAATAATAAACGAAGGCGATTACATGGGCAGGATTTTCTTCAAGGACCTGTACAACCGCATCGGACTGAGCATCTACGAATACTCGTTCGAGGAGCACGACAAGACCGTCGCCTATTCGTTGAGCATCCCGTTCGTAAGCACCTTCGTGTTCGCCGCCGTAATGAAACACCAGGATGCCCCGGGCACTACATTCAAACGGCACATGAACATAGCCAAAGGCGTGTTGAACGAGGACGACTACCTGCTTCAGGAAATACTCTTCAATCCGTACACTTCGGAACAAGTAGAACAGATACGCACCGAACTTAAGGAGTTGCTCGGCATCATAGAACGCAAGGACGAGAAAGGAATGGAAGCGTATCTTACAAAAATACGCAGCAACCTGAAGGCCAACCTTTGAGCCATGCACACATGGGACAGAAGGCGGAATGCCGCCATGCAGCCCCATGCCACAGCCATAACACGACCTTAAAACCATACTATACCGACCAACCTATGTTACTCTCACTGTTTCTCGCATCGCTGTTCACATTCGTCGAACTGAACTGCGAAAACCTGTTTGACTGCAGGCACGACAGCCTGAAGCAAGACATGGAATTTACACCCGACGGCGAACGCCGCTGGACAGAGCGTAAATACTGGAACAAACTGAACAACACGGCAAAGAGCATAATATCGTGCGGAACGGACGGAAACGACTGGCACTTGCCAGACATGATAGCACTGTGCGAGGTGGAGAACGACAGCGTGATGCGCGACCTTACAAAACGCTCGCTGTTGAGGAACGCAAACTACGAGTACATAATGACCTCATCGCCCGACATACGCGGCATCGACGTGGCTCTTGCCTACTCACCTGGCAGCTTCGCACCCATAAGGCATTACCCTATCCGCATTGAACCTATGGAGGGAATGCGCCCGACGCGCGACATACTGTACGTTTCAGGCAGGATTATAACAGGCGATACGCTGCACGTCTTCGTCGTCCACATGCCCAGCCGTTACGGCGGGGAAAGGCTAANNNNATGCCCAGCCGTTACGGCGGTGAAAGGCTAACGAGGCCGCACCGCAGGCTCGTGGGCGAACGCCTTTGCCATGCAATAGACTCGCTCCGGGCTGCCTGCCATGACCCGAAAATCATAATTGCCGGCGACTTCAACGATGGAAACGACGGCGAAACAATATCGATGCTGTGCCGGAGGAACCTTGAAGACATATCGGCCGGAGCCAAAGGAGGCAACGGGGCCGAGGGCACATACAAGTATAAGGGACGGTGGGAAAGCATAGACCACATAATCGTAAGCGGCAACATGGCGCGCACATTGCTTGAATGCAGGGTGAACGACGAGGCATTCATGCTCGAGGAAGACGAGAAATACGGTGGCGTGCAGCCATACAGGACATACCGGGCGTGGAAATACCGCAAGGCATACAGCGACCACCTGCCTCTGGTGGCACGCTTCGATTTTAGATGAAAAACACACGCACAAACCTGAAAATCAACTTAAAAAACATGTAACGCATAATTATTTTATGCAAAAAACTTATCTTTGCATAAGATAAACAATAATATAAACAAAATAAGAATGCGGTTGATAAACAAACTTGCACTGGCCGTCATGTCCATGATAGCACCGTGCCTTAACAGTTGCGCACAAAAGGAATTCAGGACGATAGGCGCCGACGAATTCGAGAAAGCCATTACCTCCGACAGCGTGCAGCTTGTCGACGTACGTACGCAGGCTGAATTCAATGAAGCCCACATCAGTTCTGACAAAGTAATAAACATAGACATGAAACAACCAGACTTCATGAAACGGGCAACCGAAGAACTTGACAAAAACAAGACCGTAGCGGTATATTGCCGCAGCGGACGTCGCAGCGCAGAAGCCGCCGGCTGGCTGGCCGCAAAGGGATATAAGGTAACAGACCTCAAAGGAGGCATACTCGACTGGCAGGCG
>HF986704.1:54702-80049 GCA_000433175.1 Prevotella sp. CAG:1058 | reverse complement strand
GCGGAACGGGGTAAAATACCTCAGGCAATCTGTCAGAAAACCGCTGAAATTCCAAAAGGCGGTCTTTTGCAAGCCGAAACATAACCTTTTAGCACGTAAAAGGTAACCTTTTGGAAGCTAAAAGACGGTCTTTTACAACACATTGAATATCAGCTTGTTATACAATCATAAAAAAACGAATTAAAATATGGTTAGAATCAAATCACTAATAATGCTAAGCACGCTGCTCATGGCGGCGGTGCAAATGTTAGCACAGGGGCCTAACAATTCAGGCACATATTACCAACAGGCCGACGGCAATAAAGGGCAAGCCTTGAAAACTGCTCTTTACGAAATAATAAAGGAACACGGCGAGCTGGGCTACGGCGAGCTGTGGGAGGCGTTCAAGTCAACCGATGCACGTGAAGACGGCAAGGTTTGGGACATGTATTCAGGTGTTACGGATTACAACTTCGTAACATCAGGAAGTAATTACAAAAAGGAAGGCGACTGCTACAACCGCGAACACTCCATGCCCAAGAGCTGGTTTAACGACGACCCCCCGATGTACACCGACCTGGTACACCTCGTACCGACAGACGGATATGTAAACGGAAAACGCGCAAATTACCCTTTCGGCGAGACAAACTCGCCCACATACACATCTGAAGGCGGCTTCAGCAAGCTCGGACCGTCGTCAATCGCAGGATACAGCGGCACCGTTTTCGAGCCGAACGACGAATACAAGGGCGACTTCGCGCGTATTTACTTCTACATGGTAACCTGCTACGAGGACAAGGTTTCTACATGGGAAAGCGACATGCTTGACCATAACTCCTACCCCGCCTTTACAGACTGGGGCCTCGGCATGCTTCTGCGCTGGGCCGAGGAAGACCCTGTAAGCAAGAAGGAGATTGACCGCAACAACGCCGTTTACAGCATACAGGGCAACCGCAACCCGTATGTTGACTATCCGGGGCTCGAGCAATACGTTTGGGGAAACATGAAGGACATGGCTTTCAGTTACGACAACTACTCTACCGGAATAACCGTAACCGTTCCGACAAAAGACATCAGCGATGTTGACGTCTACACAATAACCGGCGTGAAAGTCCGTTCAGACATAGACCCAGGCCAAGCAACTGAAGGCCTTGACAAGGGAGTCTACATAATAGGAAAAAAGAAATACGTAGTGAAATGACACTACGTATTTCTTTTTCTAACGGCTATCAGTCGTGGTTACGGTCTACCACCGTACCATTAGCCTGGTGGGTGGCAAGCACGAGAACCTCTGCTACCTGCACATGTTCTGGCGCACTGGCTGCGTAGAAAGCCACGTCGGCAATGTCGTCGCCCGTCAGCGGCTTTATGCCTTTATACACATTGTCGGCACGTTGCTTGTCGCCGTGGAAGCGTATGACGCTGAAATTGGTCTCAACCAGTCCGGGCTTGACGTTTGTAACACGCACCGCCGTGTGTGCGACGTCTATTCTAAGTCCGTCGGTGATGGCCTTCACGGCTGCCTTAGTGGCACAATAAACGCTTCCGCCGGCATAAGCGGCATCGCCGGCCACCGAGCCAATATTGATTACATGCCCCTTGTTGCGCTCTACCATGCCGGGAACAATGAGGCGGGTCATTGTAAGAAGCCCCTTGACGTTGGTGTCAACCATCGTCTCCCAGTCGTCCAAGTCGCCTTCATACTCCTTGTCAAGCCCCAAGGCCAGACCTGCGTTGTTAATCAAAACGTCGATTACGGCCCATTTGCCCTTGAGCGACTCAACGGCAGCAGCGGCCGCCTTGCGGTCGCGCACGTCAAACTCCAACGCTAAAACATCGGCTCCAAGTTGCCTCGCCTCCTGCTCGACAGTCTTCAATCTGTCCACGTTACGCCCGGTAATGACAAGGTCGTAACCGCCATTTGCAAACTTCCTGGCGCACGCCTCGCCTATTCCGCTTGTGGCGCCGGTTATCAATGCGACCTTTCTTTCCATATCTTCAGTATGTAATTAGGAATAAATTCAACAGTAACAAATAATTATGATTGCCGCCGGGGTTTACAAAACTCAGTAACGCAACACAACGGCAATCATAATTAAAACAATCATTTAATGCGGTTTATCTGTTCGATTTCAAATCCATAAGTATCTGGAGGATGCGTTCGGCGGTGCGTCCGTCCCAGCGGTCGGGCAGCGAACTCGTCTTCCATTGCCCCTTGACAATGTCTGACACGGCTTCACCAAGCTTTACGGCATCCTCGCCAACAAGCTCGTTAGAGCCGAACTTGACTGTCTCTATATGCTCGGTATAGCTGTTTAGGGTAACGCATGGCACGCCGTTGAACGTTGCTTCCTCGGCAACATTGCCCGAGTCGGTCACTATTCCCTTAGCGTTTGACGTCAGATAGCCGAACTCGAGGTATGACAAAGGATTGATAATGAACATATTATCGAAACCTTCAACCAACGGGGCTATAACCTCCGCCGCTGCCGAACGTAACGGGGCAATTATCTTTGTACCGCCTGCCGCACGGCACATTGACGTTAACATGCTTCCAAGATTTTGCACGTCGGCAAGCAAAGCCTTGCGGTTCAGGGTGAATACGATATAGTCCTTGCCGTCCAAAGACAACTCGTCGAGCACTGCAGGACGGACAAGCCTCGAGCGGTTGAAACGCAACGTGTCCATAAGGATGTTGCCAACCATGTAGACTTGGGACAGCTCCGCGCCCTCGCGGCTTACTATGCTGTTGCTTCCCATGCCTGCGGTGAAAAGCAAATCTGACAGTCCGTCGATGACGAGACGGTTGATTTCCTTCGGCATCTTGATGTCGAACGAGCGCGTGCCGGCAACAAGATGCGCCAGCGTAAGCCCGTGTTTCTTTGCAACTATGGCTACAGCCATTGTCGACGCAAGGTCGTCAACCACAATAACAACATCTGTCGGTGTTGTGTCGAGATACTTCTCGAACTCCGACATGACGCGTCCTGTCAGCTCGTTAAGGTTCTGACAGTCAACGCCAAGATAAACATCAGGCCGGTTTATGCCCAGATCTTCAAACAATGAAGCCTCTAATGTGGGGTCGTTCTCCGCCCCTGAATAAACCAACTTGAAACCGACAGCCTTGCCGTCAGCTTCCGCAGCCTGTACGGCACGTACCAACGGAGCCACCTTGATGAAGTTAGGCCTTGCCCCTGCAACGATACATATATTCAACATTTTTCCTTATTTCTTAAATTGCAATTTGACAACCAGGAACCAGGAAATAGCTTATCTCCGTCCGTTCCATCTTAAAACACGACAAAGGTAAGCATTATTTTCCATACGGATATACCAACTTTCAATTAAAATCACTCCGACTTGAACAAATCCTTTATGCCTCCTATGCTGCCCATAAGGTTGGTAGCCTCGTACGGCAGGTAAACGGTCTTGGTCTTGTCGCCCGTAGCCACCTCCTGCAACATCTGTATGTACTTCTGCGCCAGCAGGTAGTTGGCAGGGTTGGTGCTTTTACCTACGGCCTCGGTTATCTTCTCTATGGCTATCGCTTCGGCCTCTGCCTTGCGTATGCGGGCCTGCGCCTCACCCTCGGCATTAAGTATTGCCATCTGCTTGTCGGCCTCGGCCTTGTTGATGATGGCAGTCTTCTCGCCCTCTGATTTAAGTATGGCGGCAGCCTTCTCGCCCTCGCTCGTCAAGATGGTGGCACGCTTGTTACGCTCGGCCTGCATCTGCTTTTCCATAGCCTGAAGCACACTTTCGGGCGGAGTTATGTCCTGAAGCTCGACACGGTTTACCTTAATGCCCCACTTGTTGGTGGCATCGTCGAGCACGGCGCGCAGCTTCGTGTTGATGGTATCGCGCGAAGTGAGCGTCTGGTCAAGCTCAAGTTCGCCAATGATGTTACGCAGCGTGGTCTGCGTCAGCTTCTCTATTGCATTCGGAAGGTTGCTTATTTCATACACGGCCTTGAACGGGTCGACTATCTGGAAGTAAAGCAGGGCGTTGATTTGGGTCTGTACGTTGTCCTTGGTGATTACGTTCTGCTTGTCGAAGTCGTACACCTGCTCGCGCAAGTCGATGGAATCGGTATACACATAACGGCCGCGACGCACGGTAACGATTTCCTTTGCACGGTCGATGAAAGGAATGATTATGTTGATGCCGGGCTTCAACGTGGCATAATACTTGCCGAGACGCTCGATAATCTTGGTCTCCGACTGGGGAATGATGACAAGACTTTTCTTGACCAACACAAGCGCGCAGATAACCAGCGCGATAAGTACGTAAATGAAGATGTCCATATTCTTAATATATTATAGTTTACTTATTACAAGCTGTAAAACTCACAAATGCGGTTTGTCCGGCACGCATGGCTATCGCCCCTAAACTCCGCCAGGACCTGCATGACGCTCCACCAGCATCCGGCACGCCAATCCACTCAAGCCGGCTCAACCGTTATTATAATGCTTTCGCGGCCTACCACACGCACTTTTTGCCCCAACGGAACGTAAGAACCGTCGGCCGAAACAGCCTTCCAGTCGTCCCCGTCGATGGCTACACGGCCGTAGCCATTGCTCTCGATGGCCTCGCTCACCTTGCCTACACGTCCTATCAGCGCATCGGCATTGCTCAACCTTTCGCGCCGTTTGCCGTGAAGCCGCTTGACAAGCCGCGGCCTTATGAAGAACAAAGAGAGAACCGACACAACCGCGAAAATCTCCAATTGCACGGCGAAACTGCCTCCCACTGCCGCTATGACAGCCGACACGAGCGCTCCAATGGAAAAACACAAGATGAAAAAGTCGCCCGAAGTAATCTCTAAAATCAGGCATACTATTACAACCAAGGCCCAAAGTTGCCATAAGTTGGCGGCGAAATAATCTATCATAATATTATAATTTATAGTTTCAAGGTATGTCGGCACGCTGATATGGAACCGTCTTGAAGGCGATGCCGGACAGCTGCATTTAACGTTGTTTCCTATTTGCGAAGATACGCATTTTAATCCGTTTACGCAAGAAAAACGGCATAATATTTACCATTCTGTCATCAACATGCGCCCTGCATATAAAAACCTGAAAACAAGCACCAATACTGCCTCATTACAAAACGCCTACACAGACACGCAAGAAGCCGACTTCACAGCCGGCTCCTTATCAGATATACAAAAACATTATGAATTTATTTAGCGAACAAGATTACTAAAAAACAAAGTTTATCACACTTCATTAAACTCACATTCATGGACAGGTCATTGCGCCTGCCTGCAACTACGGCACTTACGTTCGCAATACCTCTCGCACTGCACGCGTATGTCGTAACCGAGCATTGCTCCGAGAATGAAGTCTTCTTCAGGCGAAAGCAGGCTGAGCGGCCTGCCCATCATAAGGCGGACAGCAGCGAGGCATTCCTCACGACCGAAGAACAAATTCATCCGGTCGTTACCCACAGGATAGATAAGGTAATTGATTTTCTGCCGCTTCAGGCGTGAAGTGGCATATTCCTCATACTTCTTGTTGAACGTGAACAGAACCATCTGCCTCACGCCCTTCTTGTATTCGTAAATATGATTCATCAGCACCTTCATGTCAGGCGGTAATACTCCGGTTTGCATACTGCTGTCCTCCTTGCTTGTTATGGTTAAAATCAGAGAGAGCTTTTTATTTCCTCGACCCACGCATCGATGCGCCCGTCGGTCTTGTCGTCTTCGTTTATGTCGTCGAGCGCAAGTCCCAAGAACATTCCATCAACAACTGCAGCCGAGTCGCCGAAGGTATATCCGTCGACCGGAACCTGCCCTACGAACTTGGCACCGCTGCCCTTCAAGCCTTCATAAATCTCGGCCAACGCCCCGCAGAACGTGTCGCCGTACGACTCGCAGTCGCCACAGCCGAAGAGGGCGATAGTCTTGCCCGACAGGTCAGCACCCTTCAGCTTTTCCAATCCGTCGTACCAGTCGTCCTGAAGCTCGCCCGCTCCCCATGTCGAAGTGCCGAGCAGCAAGTTCTTATACGCGCCGACCGTTTCGGCCGAAATGCCTGCCACATCGTAAACGTCTGTCCCGGCAACGCCCAACTTGCAGGCTATTTTTTCGGCGATAGCCTGGCATGTCCCAGTCGAGGAACCGTAAATAACACATGTCTTATCCATTTTGTTTCTATTTTAGATATTGTAACTGTTTCACGTTTGCAAAGTTATGGGAAACAAGACAACACTGCAATACCTAAAAATAGGGTTTGTGCAAATACCTAATAATGATTAGGCAAAAAAAAGAGCCGCCATGTCTTGCGGCATGGCGGCACCTTTACTATACATTTAGAAATTACTTAATCAAACCACGGTTGTTGAATGTTGCGTTAAGCAGCATGAGATACTTGCGATACTGGTCTTGTGTCAGCACGTAACGCATGTACTTAAGGTCCTTTTCAACTGCCTTCTTAACCATGCTTTCACGCTCGTCAGCATTGGCGCCGGCTGCGTTCATCATGTCAGCGCAGAAAGAGGAATGAATGTCTTGCACCGCCTCTGCCTGATCCATCGAGAGACCCAAGCAGTCTGCAAGCCTGTCATAGTTAACAGCCATGTTGTAGGCGTTAGCGTTTTCTACGCTGTTCAACTTTTCGTTCTCCGCAAATGTCATAGTCATGCTGAGCACAGCTACGACGGTTAAAAACAATCTTTTCATAATCCTTAAAATTTTCTTTTTACCTTTGGGCTTGGCACTTTTCTCACGAATCACTTCCGCCCGTTATCCTAAATTAATTAACTCTTTTGTCTTTCGACGGTGCAAATATACGCCCATTTCCGCATCCGGCAATCAAAAACATCACGCTGTTTGCGTTAACAGCTTACTTTTTTGACTTAAATCAACAATTCAGCTTTTATATTGCGAAGATATGTCAGCCAAACATGTAATTCTGTCATAAACTGAAACAGTTTTGTCACACATGGTAACAAAACACTTCACGATGCCACGACATTGTCAGCAAAAAAGCCGTGACGGCGTGCAACCGACAAGCATGTCCAACCCGCACGCACGCCCATGTACACGCGTTAAAACAAAGGGAAACACCCGACAAGAAACCGGTAAAAACACGTGGAAATGCAAAAGGTATCCTTTCAGGCTGTAAAAGGCCATCTTTCAGGGCGCAAAAGGTAACCTCTTGCAACGTAAAAGGCCACCTTTTGCAAACGCGGCGTTTTTCACTTGAAAACCAGCGTACAAGCAACAGCCGGCCGCCACCCCATCCGACAAAACGAAAACTATCACCGTTTTATTTCGCCCAATCAAAATTTTGCACTATCTTTGCCGTCAAAAACAAACAAAAACAGCAAAATGGAAAATAATCTTAACAAATACTTTGCGGTGGCATACAAACTTTACACTGTCGACAACGGTGTAAGCGAGCTTGTCGAAGAGGCTACCGACAAAGAGCCGTTCCAGTTTATCAGCGGCTACGGCATAACGCTCGATGCTTTTGAAAAGGAAATAGCAGGACTCGAAACCGGCGCAACATTCGACTTCACCCTGCAAAAGGACGACGCATACGGCGACTACGAGCAGGAACACGTGATAGACCTTGACAGGAACATATTCTGCATCAACGGTCACTTCGACCACGAAAACATATATAAGGACGCCATCGTACCGCTGCAAAACGACGACGGCAACAGGTTTTTCGCAAAAGTGCTCAACGTAGACGAGAACAAGGTTACCGTTGACCTTAACCACCCTCTGGCCGGCAAGACGCTGAACTTCAAGGGACATGTAGTAGAGGCACGCGAGGCCACGAACGAAGAAATACAGGGACTCTTGAACCGCCTCAACGGCGACGGATGCTGCTGCGGCGAGCATGAAGGCGGATGTTGCGGACACCACGACCACGAGCATGAAGGCGGATGCTGCGGACACCACAACGGAAACGGTGAAGGATGCGGGCACCACGGGCACAAGGACGGCGGATGCTGCCACCACAACTGACGTAAACGAAAACAACGGAATAATGGGAAATGAAAAATCAAACGAATGCAAGACTGACGAACATGCGTGACTGACTTTTTCATTTCCCATAATTCATTATTATACCCATCTGACTCTAAATACATTTCAAACCACCCATATTTTCACCCACCAATAAATCATGCGCAACACATTCGGCCACATATTCCGCCTCACAACATTCGGCGAAAGCCACGGTGAAGCAATCGGCGGAGTAGTCGACGGCTACCCGGCCGGGATAGAAATAGACACGGACTTCATCCAAAACGAACTCAACCGGCGGCGCCCAGGACAAAGCGCAATAACAACAGACCGCAACGAACCTGACCGCATAGAGATACTGAGCGGCGTGTTCGAGGGCAAGTCAACAGGCTGCCCGATAGGATTCATCGTAAGGAACTCCAACCAACGCTCGTCAGACTATGAAGAGATGCGCACCATGTTCCGCCCGTCGCACGCCGACTACACATACACAAGCAAATACGGTACACGCGACTACCGCGGCGGCGGACGCTCATCGGCACGCATCACCATAAGCCGCTGCGTGGGAGGCGCGCTGGCAAAGCTGGCATTAAACAAAATCGGCGTCAGCATACAGGCATACACTTCGCAAGTAGGCGACATATCGCTTGACGACGACTACCGCAAATACGACCTGTCGCTGGCCGAAAGCAACATTGTAAGATGCCCCGATGCAGCAAAAGCGGAGGAAATGGCACGACTGATAAGGGAAGTAAAGGCCAAGGGTGACACGGTAGGCGGTACCATAACCTGCGTGGTGAAAGGCTGCCCGGCAGGCATAGGCGAGCCCGAATTCGACAAGCTGAACGCAGCCTTGGGCTACGCCATGCTAAGCATCAACGCCGTAAAAGGAGTTGAGTTCGGCGCAGGGTTTGCGCTCGCAGCCATGCGCGGAAGCCAGGCCAACGACATATTTACAAGTGAAAACGGACATATTGTTACAAGAACCAACAGAAGCGGAGGCATCCAGGGTGGCATCAGCAACGGTATGGACATATACTTCAAGGTCGCCTTCAAACCCGTTGCAACACTGCTGCAAGAACAGCAAACCGTTGACAATCATGGCAATCCCGCCATCATTAAGGCACGCGGACGACACGATCCGTGCGTATTACCGCGTGCAGTGCCCATTGTCGAGGCGATGGCTTCAATGACGTTGCTTGACTTGTATTTATTAGGAAGAACTTGTGTGTTATAAAAATTTAACACTCGGGGGGGGTAATTTTGACACCAAATACATTGTCAAATCAAATAATTTTTCTAATTTTGCAAAGACTATTCAGGGTTTGTGAAAATCCCGATTACGTCAAATTAAGTCTAGTTTAGTTTTTGTGTTGGTTGAGAGCGGTCAATTGGCCGCTCTCTTTTTTGCGTACAAGGCAAACTTTACATTCCGCACACACTTATATTTCCAAGATTTTTCACTAACTTTACTGCCGTAAAAATGTATAACTGACAAAAAACAACGACAACTATCATGAAAAAAACATTATCACTTATCGTACTGCTCCTGCTGGCTTTAGGAATGCAGGCGCAACTGCTTTGGAAAATATCCGGCAACGGACTGCAACAGCCTTCATACATAGTCGGCACCTACCATCTCGCCCCGGTATCGTTCACCGACAGCATAAAAGGGCTTAAGGAAGCCATGGACGCGTCAGGGCAGGTTTATGGTGAAATAATCATGGCCGACATGATGTCGCCAGAAAACATTCAGAAAATACAGGCCGCAATGATGCTTCCCGACGGACAGACGCTCGACAAGCTGTTCACGGCTGACGAGATGGCACGCGTCAACACACTGTTGAAGAACGTGATGGGAGTAGATATGACCCACCCCATTGCCGCACAACAGCTCGGGAAAATGACCCCACAGGCATTGCAGACGCAGCTTGCTGCAATTATGTGCCTGAAGAAGCATCCCGGATTCAACCCCAACGAGAGCCTTGACGGCTATTTCCAGCAGCAGGCTGTGGCAAAGGGTAAAAACGTTGGGGCATTTGAGACCGTGGACAAGCAAATAGAAATTATGTTCAAAAGCTCGACAATAGACCGGCAGAAGGAACAGTTGCTCTGCATGGCCGACAACCAGGAGTTTAACGAGGAAATTGCCGAGAACATGATTCAGGCGTACTTCGCGCAAGACATCGATGCCATCAAGAAAGTTATGGACTCCAAACTGAACAACTCGTGCGACGCAACACCGGCCGAGGAGGAGACTCTGATTTACGGACGTAACGACAACTGGGTAAAGCAAATGCCCGGAATAATGAAGCAGAAGGCCACATTATTCGTCGTAGGTGCGGGCCACCTGCCCGGCGAACGCGGCGTGATTGCACAGCTAAGGAAGGCCGGATTTACGGTAGAAGGAGTAAAATGACAACACAACCAACGGTATAAAGCAAACACCCGGGCGTCCTGTCATCATGCCGGAAAGGCATTACGGACGCCCGGGTGTTTGCTTTATACGCCTGATAAGGTCTCTTACGTTGTAATTATTCGCAACTATCGTCGCACCGGCTTAATATGCTGCTTTGTCGATGGAGCCGTCGGATATGCCGTGCAGGAACAGTTCGAGATTTGAATAACCTGACGGCGTTATTGCCCGTCCGTCAGAAGCATCGTTGGGATTTAGCCCTTTTTCCAGCTCGTATTTGTCGGGAAGGCCGTCACCGTCGGTGTCAACCATTACCCTCTCGCCTTTTTCCATGCCTAGATAAGGATAACAGGTAACAACCTTGTCGCCTACTTTGAAACTGTCTGTCTTTGACAGCCTGACATCATAAGGCGAATTAATGATACCTAATCCGCGGCTTATCTTACCGTTGGTATGCCCTGCAAATTGCGGATCTGTCTTGCCGGCAGCTTCGTCAAGCAGACGGCGGTCAACCTCGTCATACATCGGCAACGAAGCACCGGCCCCGTTCACCACGGCGCGATAGGCCTCGTCGGCGGTCTGCAATGTCATTCCGCTCGACACGTCCTGTGACTTCAGGGCGTGCTTATTGTAATTCTCCTCATTATTGCCGAGCACCATGTTGACGGCGCGTGCTGCACTGTTTGAGGTGAATCCGTACCAGTTGTCGGCGTTAACCTTCGCCAAAGCTCCGTCGCTCCAGCAGGGATTAGACGCGTCAACGAACTTGTTGCCGGTCTCAAACTTATTGCCCTTCAACAGCCATTGCCCCTGACCGCCTTTGGTGGAAGCCTCGACAAAGAACCTTGTAGCCTTAACATTGGCCGCAGTAGCAGGCCCCGGACGGAAATAATTGTTTACCATGTAAATGCGGTTGTAATTGTCTCCGTTGTTGTTATCCTTGTTACATTCCCCTCCGTAAAGCGAATTCGGCTTGCCCCAGTTGAACACCACGTTGTTGAAGAACTCACTGTCGACGAACTGGTCGTGGTCTCCCGGATTCTTGCTGGCGTTACGCACGCCGTTGAAACGCGGCGAACGGCTGTTGCTGTTGGTTATCAGGCAGTGGTGCATCGAACTGTGTTCGCCACCCCACTGCGTTGCGTATGCACGCACGCCCTTGGCGTTTTTAGATGCGTATAGTCCCTCGCCGATAATAGACCATTGAACGGTTGTGGAGTCACAGTCGTACATCGTCAGGCACTCCTCCATGGACCAGGTAATCGAACAATGATCTATTATCACGTTCTTCGTGTTCTCAACATCCACTGCAGGATTGCTCTTGTCGGGTACGTCGCCAGCCCTGAAGCGCATGTAACGGATAATGACGTTGGGTTTGGATACCGCAAACTTATAACCTGCAATGCAGACACCGCCGCCCGGAGCCGTAGAACCGTCGATAGTAACGTTTGGATGGGCAAAAGCCAACTTTGAAGTGAGGTAAATCGTGCCACACGTCTTGAACAGTATTGTGCGTGGAGAATCGTCGCCGGAACGCAAGGCCCAGCGCAATGTGCCTTCAACCAAGTTGTTGTCGGAGCAGTCGTCGTTACGGGTTACATAATAAACCTTGCCGCCACGGCCTCCCGTAGCATACTTTCCGAAGCCCTCGGCACCCGGAAAAGCAGGCAGACGCTGCCCCATTACAGGAACAGCCATAAGGGCAATGGAAAAAACAGATAAAAGCTTCCTCATTGATTTGTTTGATTGATTAGTTTGGTAAAGATTATGTTATAGATTTTATAAAACGCCTGTTATCTCGCTTATCGACTTGCATCCGTGGCTGTCCAGCCAGTCGTTTATACCGTCACGCACTTTAATAGTAACCGTAGGATCCAAGAAATTGGCCGTTCCTATCTCTATGGCCGTAGCTCCCGCCATTAAGAACTCTATGGCGTCATGGGCATTACAGATGCCGCCAAGACCGATTACAGGTATCTTCACTGCCTTGGCAACCTGCCAAACCATGCGCAAGGCCACCGGCTTCACGGCAGGACCGCTTAGTCCTCCAGTACCGATACTCAGCATTGGACAGCGCCTTTCAATATCAATGGCCATACCCATAAGCGTGTTTATAAGCGACACGCTGTCAGCTCCCTCGGCCTCAACGGCACGGGCAATATCGGCAATATCGGTAACATTGGGCGAAAGTTTTACAATCAACGTCTTGTCATACCTCGCCCTTACGGCCTTAACAACACTGGCAGCACCGGCACATGTAACACCAAACGCCATGCCGCCGTCCCTGACATTCGGGCAGGAAATGTTCAACTCGATGGCCGGAATATTCTCCAGCTGGCCTATACGTGCGGCACATTCAGCATAATCCTCGGGCGAAGAGCCGCTCACGTTGACGATGAAGTTAGTGTCAATATCCTTAATTTCAGGGTAAATATGCTCGCAGAAGTAATCCACGCCTTTGTTCTGTAGCCCTACACAGTTAAGCATTCCCGACGCAGTCTCCACCATACGAGGGTAGTCGTTGCCCTGACGCGGCTTTAAGGTAGTGCCTTTCACTATTATGCCGCCTATTCCTTCAAGGGGTACGAAATCAGCAAACTCAGGTCCGTATCCGAACGTTCCCGAAGCCGTCATCACCGGATTCTTCAGCCGCAGGTCTTTTATTTTTACACTTAAATCTGCCATAACAACTTGTTTATATTCATTACAGGGCCTTCCTTGCATACGCAAACATTGCCCTCGTCAGTCTTTTCAACACAACAGAGGCATGCGCCAACACCGCACGCCATCTTATTCTCGAGCGAAACCTCGCACTCTATACCCTTTGATTTGGCATATTTTGCCACCGCAACCATCATCGGCTTAGGTCCGCATGTGGATATGCGGTCGAAACGTATCTCGCCTAGTACTGAATGATTGGTCACAAAACCGCGCTCGCCGGCCGTTCCGTCCTCGGTAGTAACGCACACACGACCGTACTTTTCGAACTCGTCAAGCATAAGCAAATCCTTGCTTGAGCGCGCTCCGAGCAAGAATACAGGCTTGCAGCCCATATCATTCAGCTTCTTGCCCATATAAAGCAGGGGAGCCACACCTACGCCTCCGCCTACCAAGAGCACGTTCTCGTCCTTGCTGGCGGGCATCGTAAAGCTGTTGCCAAGCGGATACATGCAATTCAGCACGTCGCCTGACTGCAAACAGGCCAGACGCCTCGTGCCGTCGCCTATTGCGGCAACGAGCAGCCATAACTGGTTCGTGTCATAATCAACAAAGTTTACCGATATAGGACGACGCAGGAAAGTAGTTGGCGAACCGTCGACCCTTACCTCGACAAACTGCCCGGGCAGCACCTCGGGCAACGCCTCGTCTTGCGTCAGTTTGATTAGAACATACTTGTCATTGATATGTTCTACTGAAACGACTTTTAAGTCTGAAACGTATTTTCTCATTCAAAAACAGTTTTTCTTTGATTCTAATATAAGCAATGTGTGCTTTATTCTGCAAATTTACAAAATATGGGCACTGACTCCAAAGAAAAACCGTTTAAACATCAAAAAAGCGGCCTTATATGCGCATACAAGGCCGCTTACTATATGAAAGGCTATTTCTTAGGCACGAAACTTTCATACGTTAAGTCGTCAAAATAGACACGAATTTCGGTAATCTGCCGTTGCGGACGCTCAACATACCTGACTTCAGGTCTGATTGGAGCCTCACGATGGCGCTGCTGCATGTTCTGCATGCCCTGGTCGCCATTATCCGAAAACAAGTCCGGCATGCCACCTTCGGCTCCGGAGTACATTCCTCCGCGTCCCGTATCGTTTTCGCTTGTACGGTCAGCCTCCACCTTGTCGTCACTTTCAAACATCGAGCCGTGCCCAAACATCAACCAGTCCGTATTCAGGTTGGGTATCTTGCTCTTTATTGCCTCGACCGTATTGAGTGTAGGTTTGGTACGGTTGTTGAATATGCTGCTAAGCGATGCGGCATTGATTCCTATGAAGTTGGCAAAGGTCTGCTGGCTCATGTGCTGAGCCTCCATTATCTGCCTGATTCTGTCTTTCATTTCTATCATAATCCTATGCTTGGGCCGTTTTTAGCCGTTATTTCTTTGACTTTACAAAGGTAAAGCATTTTTCTGAAATACACAACAATTCTAAAGATTATATTGAAAAATAAATTTTAAATTTATGAATTTATATTTTTAAATTTAAATTCACCAATATCGCCTTATTTGATTAAGAAAAACAAATCTAAATATACAACCCTAAATACAGTATTAAGAACTTATTCAGTGTTTTATACCAATAACTTCATTATAAATGAGTTATATATGCGAATAACAAGCGATTTATGGCGTTTATACATATAAATGGCGTCAAAATAGGCAAAAATTGTCGTTTTTAGTTTAAAATATGCCAAATTATGCTTGATAATCAGGCAATTACGGGCAATAATCAAGCCTGTATAAATATACCTTGTCATTTATTGATTTAAATATTTAAATATACAAACCTATATTTAAACTTGAATTATTGTGTATTAATGTGTAAAATCCTGTATTAAGATTTGTAAATCAATTTACAAAATATAAAGATTTATATTCTTAAAGTTTAGCACATTAAATATTAATAAATACTAACGCTAAATTCAAGGGCTATTTTTTAAGCCGTTTTTCCGTTTTTTTTAAGAAATCGAAACAAGGTAAAGGAAGTCTGAAAATACGCGATTCTCAGCGCGTCAAAATTTGCAAAACTACCTGATTCTTAACGATTTTACCCTTATTTTTTATGTTCGGGAAAAATGATGAAATAGAAAAAATAACGGCAAAAAACGTGTTTTTTCAGTGCAAAATGAAGAAAATAAGCTCCCTTAAAAGCTCTCCTATCGGAGTATTAGGGTTGTCAAGACCCTTACTTTTGGCGTCAGTTTCCCTGATTTTCGCAATTATCTGCATCACTTTAACGCCCGTATAATTTCTCATGCCTGCCAGATAATCTTTGGCAGCCCACCCTCCCCTGAGGTCGAGCCAACGTGCCACGCTGTCCTCAGTACGTGGTTGCGGAGCGTAAAAAGCTATCAGCAGATTCTGGAAATATGAGAACAACATCGGCACCAGCATGTACGCATTTCCAGCCTTGGGATTGCTGTTGAAATAGTAAAGTATCCTGTTCGCCTTTACAACGTCACGGTTCACAATGGCGCTTCTCAGTTCAAAAGCATTGAAGTCCTTGCTCACTCCTATCCTCGCCTCGACTATCTCAGGAGTTACGCGCCGGTCGTTGTCGGCAAGCGACAATACCAGCTTGTCAAGCTCGCCCGTCAGGCGGCTGAGGTCGGCCCCAATGTGGTCGGCTATCATCTGCGCAGCCTTGTTGTCGATTGTCGCCTGTCCGTTCATTTTCAGATAATGCTCTATGAAGGCAGGCAACTCGTAGTCGCGCTTCTTCTTGCTCTCAAACACCACACCGACGGCCGACGCCTTGGCAAGTATCTTCTTGCGTCCGTCTATCGAGCCGTTCTTATGGCATATCACAAGCACCGTGGTCGCCATGGGTTTCTCCATGTACCGCTCAAGGCGTTCCCAATTCTTGATGTTCTGCGCCTCTTTGACTATTACCACCTGGCGCTCGGCCATCATCGGGTAACGACGTGCCATGTCTACAATCTGGTTCGCCTGCACGTCCGAACCGAAAACCACCGACTGGTTGAAGTCACGCTCCTCCGGAGCCAGTGCGTTTGTCTCGATGAACGAAGATATTTTGTCAATATAGTAAGATTCCTCGCCCATCAATATATACACCGGCGCGAACTTGCCTTCACGCAGTTCGCGCATAATGCTCTCGTAAGTTGCAATCTTCTTTTCTGCCATAATCAGACGGTTTCCGACCGCACTGCCGCTACAAAAGCCGCCGACGGCAAGGCCGTTACGGCAAATTTGATTAACTTTGTAGTCGTAAACAGTGCTATCAGATTGCAAATTTAATAAAATGTATCGATTAAACCTACCACAATACGAAATAAAAATCACCAGACAGAACGGCAAGCCGTACATTCTCGACACGCTGCGGCGCAAATACGTATGCCTGACGCCAGAGGAATGGGTACGCCAACATTTCGTCCACTTCCTTGTCGACTATAAAGGCTATCCACAGTCTTTGCTCGCCAACGAGGTGGAGCTACGCGCCGGCGACAAGAAGCTGCGCTGCGACAGCGTGCTGTACAACCGTGCGGCACAGCCCGTCATGATAATCGAGTATAAGGCTCCGACGATAGCCCTGACACAGCGTGTGTTCGACCAGATTTCGGTCTACAACATGCTACTGCACGTAGATTTCCTCATTGTCAGCAACGGACTGCAACATTACTGTTGCCGCATGGACTACGAAAACCACACGTACACATTTCTGACAGACATTCCCGAATACACGCAAATATCAGCTGAAAACAGGCCGTAAAACGCCAATGCACGGCAGGAACACGAAATACAACATAACTTATTGGTATCCAACATATTACAATATGCCACCTTTTACAATGCAAAAGGTGGCATATCAGACGCTAAAAGGCGGCAAATCGGAATGCGATTTGCCGCCTTTTACAAAACCAACGCTAACAAGACAAATTACGCTTACATGCCCCTTGCCTTGTATATGCGCTCCTTTGCATCGTTGATTTCCTGGAATTTCTTTTCCGCCGCACGGCGAATGTCATCGCCGAGGGCCGCCACACGGTCAGGATGATGCTTCAGGGCGAGTGTGCGGTAAGCCTTGCGCACCTCGTCGTCCGTGGCGTCCGGCGATACGCCGAGTACGGCATAAGCATCGTCGAGACTGCCTCCCGAGAGTTTCAACATCGAGTCTACCTCGCTTTCAGACAGTCCCATGTAGCGCGCCACTTCCTTCAGGGCGTCAACTTCGCCACGTGGTACACTGCCGTCAGCCTGCGCTATCATCGCCAGGAAGTTCAACAGCTGCAACCGCTGCGAATAATCCATGTTGGCGGCTATCTGCACGCAACTCTGCCTGATGGTCTCCTTATACGCCCCCGGACGGCTTGCGTCCATGCGCTTCTGTTCCTCAAAGAGCTTCAGCAGAATCCTGTTACCCTGCTCCACGGCAGCCTCACCGAAGTTCATGCGCAGGAAACGGCGCACAAACTCCATTTCGCTGTGCATCACCTTGCCGTCGGCCTTTATTATGTATGAAGCGAGAACGAGCAGCGAAAACAGGAAACTGTTGCGCTGTCCTTCGTAATACTGCTGCTTCCGGGCTTGGTTCCAAGCGTCGTTTCCGCCTGAATATCCGCCCGTTGAGCCACCTTCTTCCCTATTAACGGCCTTCAGCCCGTAATCAAACAATGCGCCAAGGGCCACTCCGGCCAATGCGCCGAGAGCGCCACCCGACATGAAGCCGAGTATTCCGCCTATCCATTTTCCTGCTGACATATTCTTTTCTATTTGAAAACTTGTGAACAAACAAAACGGCAAAGTGAGCTTCACCCACCTTGGTCCGCTACACTATAAGCATAGCAAAAATAACACCATCGCAGCGAAAACATGCGTATTTCATTCACCTTAACCTTAAATTAACATAAAATAAAGGGTGAAAGCTAAGTCGAATGCCCACTTGCCGGCAATCCGGTAGTCAAAGGCTTAGCAGTATCGCCATATTATTTCCACTCCGCCAAGGCCTCTTCCACACCCTTCATGAGTGCCGGCAACCCGGCATAATCCAGCGAAACAGTGTTCACACGCAACTTGCCATCACCGTATTCTTTGGTCTGGGTCACGTTAAGCAGGCTTGAATCCTGCCGCCGTATGACATCAAACGTTATTTCGCCGCTCAGCGAATCCACTTTCAGGCCTGTCCAAACATCTTCACCCTTGCCCCTGCCGTCGTCCAACAGGCGCAATGCCGAGAGGAAAGCGGCAAGCTCCTTGCGGTCGAAAAACAGTTTCTGCCGCACGAATCCACCGCCGGCGTCTCCCACGCTGTGCGTTATCTTGAAAAAAGTCTCGGCGCTGTAGTCGTTAAAGTCAAGAAATATTGTCCCATGCCCCACATCCAACCGCCTTTGCCATGCACCAAGACGGGTCTGCCGCGGCTTGTCTGGCACAGTATCTTCAACAGCTTTTCCTGCCATGCCGAGCCACGGCTGCCCGTTCTCTAGGTATTCCACATTATCGAAACCCGCCAGCGCACGCTCCAGTTTTCCACCTTTCGTGCAATATCCTACCACAGTGTTTTGAGCCAGAGAGAGCATCAGTACGTTGCGGTCGAACGCCGAACGTGCCGTAACATTATGCACGCTAGCATCGCAATGTGTGATTATCAGCAGCCTGTTTTCGCGCAAGGCAGCACTAATATCGTCGTCCCAACGGCTGCGCATTGCCTCCGCCAAGACGAGAATAGCCGGTATCTTGCGCTGAAGAAGCACGCTGAACACAGCACGTTCCATGGGCGACTGGTTGCCGCACATTATGCAGTCGCGCTCCGGCAAGAGGCCGAGCAACCACTTGCCTACAAGGTACTCTATACCGTCGGGCGTATTCCGCGAGCATAAGAAAGCCGTCTTCTCGCGCCTAATCAGCGCCTCGTTGCCTGTCTTCGACCGTATTTCCATAATCAGAAGGGGTTAAAACCAAACGTCAGGGCTTATCACCGCCCCGCATTCAGGACATAATGTTTTTCACTGGTTCCAAACGCAAAGATAAGAATTTATGGCTAAATAAAGGAAACAATCAATAAAAATGCCACAAAAAACACGTTTCCATCATGCCTCCGCGCCAACTTTTCCTCCATTCCGCGCCGGTTCAAAACCTGTCTTTCTGCCCTTGTCCTGCGCCCGTGCCCTTGTATTTGCTGCGCGCTACGTTGAACTTATAGCGCACCGTAAGGTTTATTTCGCGCTGTGCCGGAGACGTATAACGTGCCTTACGGACAGCTCCATAATAACAGACACAGTCCTTACGGCTTGTCTTGAATATATCGTCAACATACAGCTGGACGCTCAGACGGCCGTCAAGAAAAGCCTTATACAGCGACAAGTCTGCCGTAAACGACGGCTTGCGCATATAGTTATTCTCATCGGCTCCCGTCGTCAGGCACTCCATATCCAACGAAATCTGGCACAGCCTGGTGTCGAGCGTGTTACCGAAACGCAGGTTTGCTATCGGATTGCATAACGGATTATGCCCGTAAACGTCAATTCCGAACCACTGTTTCCGTACGCCCAACATAACAGATGGGTGCCACGGCCCAAACACGGGACGGAGACTTACCGAGGCGGACACCTTGTCGTAAGCCCTGCCGTTTACCTGCTTGAACAGCGCCACGGCGGGGTCGTCGCCGTAAGTCTCGCACGTCTGGATTATCGGATCAATCACATGCGAATATACCGCACTGAACATCAGCCACTTATACGATACCGCAAAGTTTACGTCATGCGACCTCGAGGGCTTCAGGAACGGGTTTCCTCCCTCGTAAATATAGCGGTTGTCATAGTGTATGCTGCTGCGAAGCTGGTTATAAGCCGGACGGTGTATGCCGGCCGAATAACCCAGCTGGAATGCTGTTCTGCCAAACATGGCAGATAAGGCGAGCGACGGAAAGAAGTTGCCGTATGCCTTGCTCTGCCCTGCAACGTATGCTCCGTCGTCATAATAGTCGAAATCCACGTTCTCGTACCGCAGTCCGGCCTGCACTCCGAGCCGGCCGAACTGTCGTGAATATTCCAAAAACACCGTAGCCATACCTTCTTCTATGCGGCTTTTATCGTCGCCAATTATGCCTTTTGGCAATACCGAATACAGCGTCTTACGCTCTGAATAAGAATACTCTCCGCCCAAAGACACGGTGCCACCAAATAACGGAGCCGTAGAAACCAGCTTTGAAGCTACGAGCATGTTGCGGTTTTCCGTCCTTGTGTCAACGTCGTTGTGCCCGCTGCCATGCCCCGTTTCGACATAATCCTCGACAGTGTTCATATCCACGTCCTCCGCTCCCCACATCCAGTCCGTGTTGAAATCAATAGTAAATCCGCCTATTTTTCCTACATAATAAGCGTTTCCCTGCACTCCGGTTTCATTCCTGCTGTAAATATAGTCGCTGCGAAGCGTCTCTACGGACACCCCGTTTCTGGTTAGCGTTGAATTCATGTAGCCCGTGCCACGGTACCACGGCAGACAGTTAACCCTGACGCTCACGCCTGCCGAATGATTACCGTCGAACATATAGCTCGCGGCAAGACGGGCATAATAGTCTTCACGCTTACCAACCTGGTCAATAACCAGATCCTGGTTCCAAGTGTCCTCAAGATAGGTCGCCAGCTCGTTTTCCTTTGGGTCGGGAGTTACTTTTTTCGCTGCCCGGAGCGATAAGTCGATGTCAAGTCCGCCCCTGCGGTAGCTCATATTGAGCCTGTCTCCACCCACAAGATAGCCGTAATCGTTAAGCTCGCCATACAGGCGGTTGTCCAATCCGAAGCCCTCGCCCACGGCCTTTTTAGTAGTTATCCTGATTACCGACGTAACGCTGGCATCATAACGCGCGCCGGGATTCATTATCACCTCCACCTCTTTTACGTTGTCTGAAGCGAGCCTGTCAAGCTCGGAGTCGTCCCTCATCTTGCGGCCGTTGATGTAAATCTCCGGTTTTCCACGCCCGAACACCACTATTTCGCCCTTTCCTGCCGACACGTTTGGTATCTTGTCGAGCACTCGCTCTAATGTTCCTGCATGTTCAAGCACTGTCCCGCTCACGCCTGTCACCATGCCCTCACCCTTCAGCCTCGTAGTCGGCAAACCGCTCTTTACGACCACCTCGCCAAGCATTCTCGACTCAGGTGCAAGTACTACCGTGCCTATGTCGTCTTTCCTTTCAACGTAAACAGTCTTATAACCGACCGACGAGACGCGCAACAGACTACCATTCTGTGACGGTACGAACGCAAACGTGCCGTCGTCATCGGTCATTACGCCTGAAACGAAAGACGAATCAGGAAGTGCGAGAGCCACCACGTTTGCGTAAGTCAGGGGCTGTCCGTCGTCGTCCACCACCATGCCCGTAACCTCCTGGGCTACCGCATGCCCTGAGGCAAACGCCAGACAACACAAAGCCACCAATCTTATAAAAGTATTCATACCACTCTATTACTATATTACCGTTCACTTTTATTGACGCTGCAAACGGCAAAAAAGTTGCAGCATGACGATATTCTTCAACAAAAAAAGCGTTTGCATTGACATTAGATACATGTATTTCATTTATCAATAGCCCATACCATTTGATTATACAGGTAATGGCAAACGTACACAACATTTTTAACTACGAATAAAACACAGGAACACTTTACATCGTTTTAACGACAATAAGATATAAAAATAAAAGAATAAGAGCAGTAAAATTACCGTAAGTCTTCGCGTCAGTTAGTATTGACAGTACTGACGGATGATTATCCAAGCAGTGTCTACAAATGCTAATCAGTACAAGCATCATAAAGAAGTGTAATATAAGTATTTATTGCTTTGATTCTAATATACGGTCTTTTAGCATGTAAAAGGGCACATATTACACGCCAAAAGATGCCCTTTTACAGCACGAAAGGGCGCCTTTTATAAATCTACTGATTATCAAGTAGTTACAGAAATATATAAAAGGCGATACCTATTTGCTTCAGAGACGTTTTCCTACGGTCATAACCCCAAGAGGACTTATGGTCGTATTAGCATAAGACAATCTACAAGCCGATGTTACTGAAGCTATATATAATAAGGTGTAAATCTATACACGAAAAGCAGTCTGACCGACACGGTCATTTCAACTTTCCATATTTCCTTTCAAAAAGTTCTGCATTTCTGTTTCCCCATTCAATCATAGCGTCAATAATAGGAATTAATGTCATCCCCAAAGGAGTGATTGAATATTCAGAACGCGGAGGCAGTTCAGGGTATATAGTCTTAGACACAAGTCCATCCTCTACCAACTCTTTCAGCTGTAAATCAAGCACACGCGGTGTTGCTTCAGGAAATATCTTATGGAGTTCACTCGGTCTTAACTTCTTATAACGCAGTTCATCGAGAATGCAAGACTTCCACTTTGAGCCAAGAAGACTCATCGTAAGCCGTAACGGACAGTCTAAATCAACAGGAATCTTTCTTTCGTACATAAACTTACCAGGTTTATTATTAATACAGCGCAAAAATAAATATAATTCTTCATAATCATGGTATACCGAAAAATTTTTCATATACTGAAAAATTTTTCGGTACTTGCGGATATGACAACTATACTATAAATTTGCAGCAGTTAACAATAACAAAAAACAAAATAATTATGAGAGCCAACATAGAAGAATACAAAGCGGTAGAACAAGCTGCAATGAATTTTGTTAAAAGTGTTTCCGAAGGCAACAGCAGTTATGCAAAGAAACTGTTCATCGACGAGGCTGTGCTGTTCGGTTTTCTTGACGGGAAACTGGAACATGGCAGCATACAGCAGTTTTATCATAACGTTGACACAGTGGACGCAGGCGACAAATTCAAGGCACGCGTTGATGTGATTGACGTAGAAGAGACACTCGCCGTTGTACGTGTATTGGAAGAAAAATGGGGAGGACGCATCGACTTTACAGATTATCTGCTTATGATGAAGATTGACGGTGAGTGGAAATGCGTAGCCAAGGCTTATAATCAAAACTCTGACACAATAAAAAAATAAGGAAAGGAGAAAAGCTATGAAAATAACAGTTATTACAGGCAGTCCGCGCAAACACGGCAACAGCTTTGCCATGACGGAAGCATTCATAAACGAAGCAAAACAGTGCGGACACGAGGTTAAGCGTTTTGACGCCGCATTCATGAAGATAGGAGGATGTCACGCCTGCCAGACTTGTTACAAGACAGGTAAAGCCTGCTCGTTCGATGACGACTTCAACACTATAGCACCGGCTATACTTGAGGCTGACGCAATTGTTTTCACAATGCCGGTTTACTGGTATTCCATACCGTCACAGATTAAAGGAGTCATTGACCGTATTTATTCTTTAGTTGTTGGCGGAAAAGACTATGCCGGAAAGAAATGTGGCCTAATAGCATGCTGCGAAGAAAAAGACATGACTGTTTTAGACGGAGTTAAGATACCGATAGAGCGTAGCGCAGCTTTGCTGAAATGGACAATGGCAGGAGAAGTGCTGGTTCCCGGAGTATTAGAAGAAGGAGAAATAGATAAGACTGACGGCTGCGAACAGGCTAAAGAGCTGGCTCACAAATTCTGAAACAAGCACTGACAGGCTTACTACATAAAGCCACAATTCTTTTATAAGAATAAAAACTGTTTCATAATGTCAGATTAATCCATCGGCTGGATTTTATCGTATTACTATAAAAATCAGACTCACCAGAACATTACATTTGTCAGACAGCTGACGAAAAAAGATGCTCCGATGAGTCTGTTTTTTGTTTTTTCACGACCTATAATGTGGATACATATTTCCCATTCTGACACCTTAATAATTATATATTGTTGCGCTTATCTGCGCTTTTTATACGGATATTCCACAGAATTTTTGTAAGTTTGCATTCGTCAAAACATTAAGGAGAAAGATAAATGCCATTAAGAATACCGGACAAGCTGCCCGCAATAGACGCGCTGAAGAAAGAGAACATATTTGTAATGGACACGTCGAGGGCGCACGCCCAGGACATCAGACCGCTCAGTATAGTGATACTTAACCTGATGCCGCTGAAGATAACGACCGAAACAGACTTGATAAGACTATTGTCGAACACTCCGTTGCAAATGGACGTGACGTTCATGAAGCTGAAAAGCCATACGCCGAAGAATACTCCGATAGAACACATGATGATGTTTTACAAGGACTTCGACGTGCTGAGCGACAAGAAGTTTGACGGAATGATAATAACAGGCGCGCCGGTTGAACTGCTTGAATTCGAGGACGTCAACTATTGGGACGAGCTTGTAAGGATATTCGACTGGGCAAAAAGCCACGTAACAAGTACCTTATATATATGCTGGGCGGCACAGGCCGGACTGTATTACCACTACGGCATAAGGAAACACGCTTTGCCGAAAAAGATGTTCGGCGTGTTCAGGCAGCATGTCACCGAGCCGCTCCTACCGATATTCCGCGGCTTCGACGACTTTTTCTACATGCCACACAGCAGGCATACGGAGATAAGGCGCGAGGACATCGTGGCCGACGACAGGCTGAAACTGATAGCCGAGTCGGACGAGAGCGGTGCGAGCATAGTCATGGCGCGTGGCGGACGGGAATTCTTCATCACGGGACATCTCGAATACTCGCCCGACACACTCGACAAGGAATACAGGCGCGACATGGGCAAGCGTGACGACGTTGAAATGCCCGTAAACTATTACAAGGACGATAACCCCGACAACGCCCCGCTCGTAAGGTGGCGCGCCCATGCCAACCTCTTCTTCAACAACTGGATAAATTATTACGTCTACCAGGAAACTCCGTACGACATCGACAAAATAGAATAAGGACATGCAAGCTGGACATAAAGACAACAGGATACCGCTGGAACTGCTGGCTCCGGCAAAAGACGCCGAATGCGGCAGGGCGGCCATTGACCATGGAGCCGACGCCGTGTACATAGGAGCGGAACGCTTCGGCGCACGCGCCGCCGCAGGCAACTCCATAGACGACATAGCCGGGCTGTGCGAGTATGCACATACGTTCGGCGCAAGGGTGTATGTAACGGTAAACACGATAATTTACGACGACGAAACAACCGAGACAGAGAAACTGGTAAACAGCTTGTACAACGCCGGAGTAGACGCCATACTCGTACAGGACATGGGTATCCTGGAGATGAACCTGCCGCCTATCGAGCTGCACGCAAGCACGCAGACCGACAACCGCTCGGCCGGGAAAGTGGCATGGCTGGCGGGACACGGGTTCAAGCGCGTGGTGCTTGCGCGCG
>HF986704.1:0-54621 GCA_000433175.1 Prevotella sp. CAG:1058 | reverse complement strand
GTAGAGCTTGAGGCATTCGTACACGGAGCCTTGTGCGTCAGCTATTCAGGACTTTGCTACGCCTCACAATACTGTTTCAACCGCAGCGCTAACCGTGGCGAGTGCGCACAGTTCTGCCGCCTGAAGTTCGACCTTGAGGACGCCGACGGGCGGACGATAGTACGCGGACGCCATCTGCTGTCGCTAAAGGACATGTGCCGCGCCGACTATATAGGCCAGTTGGCTGAGGCCGGAGTTACGTCGTTCAAGATTGAAGGACGACTTAAGGACATCACATACGTCAAGAACGTCACAGCCGCTTACAGCCAAAGGCTCGACGAGCTGGTGGCCCGCAACCCCGAACGTTACCGCAGGGCGTCGCGGGGCAAATGCAGCTACACGTTCACTCCATGTCTGGACAAGACTTTCAACCGTGGCTTTACCGACTATTTCATTAACGGACGGCGGGACGACATAGCGTCGTTCCTGACTCCCAAGGCAATGGGTGAACACGTAGGCCACGTCAAGGAAACGCACGCCAACTGGTTCACTGTGGCCGGGACCGCATCGTTTGCCAATGGCGACGGCCTGTGCTTCATAGGCAGCGACGGCGAGCTGACCGGTTTCCGTGTGAACAGAGCCGAAGGCAACAAGATTTTCCCTCTTAAAATGCCACAGGGACTGAAGCGCGGCACCGAGCTTTACCGTAACAACGACCAGGCTTTCGAGAAAGAATTGTCGCACAAGAGCGCGGAACGCAAGATTGACGTAAACATGACGCTCGAAGACAAAGGGGCAGGATTCAGCCTTACAATAAGCACCGTAGACGGCGTATGCGCCACTGTCGATACGGAAACAGAAAAGCAGGAGGCAATAAAGCCGCAGCGCGACAACATAATAAAGCAGTTGTCAAAACTAGGCAACACCCCGTTCAAGTGTGCCGGAGTGGCATTCTCGCCCGACACATTCAACTTCTTCATTCCCTCAAGTACGCTCGCCGACATGCGCCGCGCCGCAACGGACCTGCTTGCCGAAAGACTGCGCTCCGCGATGCGTGTGGGAACGGCAGGCGCACAGTCGCAAACAGAACGATTGGAAGCAGCCACTTATCCTAAGGAACTGTCTTACCAATACAACGTATCTAACAAACTAGCCAGAAGATTTTACGACAAGGAAGGGCTTACCGGCATACGTCCTGCCGTCGAAAGGGAAAAGCCTGACGACTTGCAGATAATGCAATGCCGCCACTGCATAAGGTATTCGCTTGGCCACTGCACCAAGCACGGCGGAAAACCTGCTGCATGGCGCGAACCGTTATATCTACGCATGGCTGACGGCAGGAGCTTCAGACTGCAGTTTGACTGTAAGAAATGCGAGATGAAAATATTTGTCGACACCCGGCATGACAAAGATACGAACAATCAGACCAAAGGCCCAAACAGCAGATAAAACAATGAGTAGACAAACAACAAAAAGACGCCTGCGCTACGTACAAGCAATAATAACAATGCTTGCCATAGCGTCGCTCATGATGCTGTCAAGCTGTTACCGAAGCGGAAAGCCCAACAACGCATCCGCCCCGATGACACAGGAGCAGGCAGACTCGGCCAAATTCGCCGCCACACACCACTACTCCATAAACTACAACTTCGTTGTAAAGACCGACTCGGTAAACCTCGTCAGGCAACAGCCCGAAGAAGTTATAAGCCGTCTGCCTACCGACACCGTGGCCATATACCGCCACGACCACATTGCCGTGGCCGACATAAGGATTATACCGGCAGACTCTATCGACACGGTATGGATACAAGTGGCAAGAGACCAGGAAACGTTCGGCTGGATACACGAGTCAAGCCTATTGCCCTGCGTAGTGCCGAGCGACCCAATATCGCAGTTCATTTCCACGTTTTCCGACACCCACCTTCTTATATTCCTTATTATAATAAGCGTCATCTCGTCGGCCTACCTTACACGCACCATACTCAGGCGCAACGCCAAGATAGTACACTTCAACGACATAAACTCGTTCTATCCCACCCTGCTTGCCCTCATCGTCGCATCAAGCGCAACACTCTATTCAAGCATACAGATGTTTGCCCCCGACATGTGGCGCCACTTCTATTTCCATCCTACCCTCAACCCGTTCAACGTACCGCCTACTCTCGGCATATTCATTGCGTCTGTTTGGGCTATGTTGATTGTCGGATTGGCAGCCGTCGACGTTGTACGAAACATCCTACCAACCGGCCAGGCGTTACTTTACCTGTGCGGACTGGCAGCAGTATGTGCGGTGAATTACATAGTTTTCAGCCTTACCACCCTTTACTTCGTCGGGTATTTCCTCTACGCAGCCTACTTGTATGTCGCCTTGAAACGCTATTTTACCAAGTTCCGCCAGACATACGTATGCGGCAACTGCGGCGCGCCTATGAGTGGCAAAGGCCGTTGTCCTTCATGCGGCAGGGAGAACTTGTAAACCAGAACTTTCCACAACAAAAAATCCACATAAATAATGATTGTGCATTAAAGCTATTATAACTACCTTTGCGCTCTGTAACAACAACTAAGGTAAAAAGCTCGCAATGACAATCAAAAAAGCAGCAACAGTATTATGCGTGGCCATGGCCACGGGAGCGCAACTCCATGCCCTCACACCAGCCAGCGGCATTAATGCCGGCAATCCTACGGTGGCAATTACCGGCGGTACAGCCACAAGTGCAGCGGCATCAGACTCTTCACGGGTGTACGACCTTGACGAGGTGGTAATTGTGTCGCATCCCAAAGACATCCTGCGCCTGCGCAGACAACCCCTAAGTTCAACAATACTCACAGGCGAAGACCTTGCAAGCACCGGCATACGCGATCTCAACGGCCTGAGCGCATACGTGCCGTCGTTTGCCATGCCTGCTTACGGCTCGCGCCTTACGTCTGCAATATACGTGCGCGGCATAGGCTCGCGCGTCAACAACCCTGCCGTAGGCATCTACCTTGACGGCATTCCGCTCGTAAGCAAGAACTCGTATAACATGCATCTCTACCAGATAGACCGCGCCGACGTGTTGCGCGGACCGCAAGGCACGCTATACGGAATGAACACCGAAGGCGGACTGATACGACTGCACTCTAAGAATCCCATGAATCATCAAGGCACGGAAGTAAGCCTCGGCCTTGGTACAAAATTCTATCGCAACATTGAAGCCGCACACTACCATAAGTTTAACGACAAAACAGCATTCTCTGTAGCCGCATTCTACAATGGGCAAAACGGTTTCATGCGCAATGCCACGACCGGCGAAAGAGCCGACAAGAGCAATGAGGCTGGTGCAAAAGCCAGAATAATATACAAACCAGGCACACGACTGACCACCGATTTTACAGCAGACTACCAATACGCGCTGCAAAACGCATTTGCCTATGGCATATACAATCCTGACAGCCGTCACATATCGGCACCTGCGGCAAACCGCTCAAACACATATAAGCGCAACATGCTCAACACCGGTCTGAACCTGACTTACAAACTCGACAACGCCAGCATAAGTTCGCAAACAAGTTACCAGTTCCTTGACGATTGCATGAACATGGACCAGGACTACCTGCCAGAAGACTTCATGCACCTATGCCAACGCCAGTTGTTGAATGTTATTACGCAGGAATTTACCATAAAAGGAAAGACTGGCAGCGCATGGCAACACACCTCCGGATTATACGGCTCTTACCAATGGCTTAAGACCGAAGCACCTGTCTACTTTGACAATGACTTTACCGGCCGCATATCCTCAGGCATACAGTCAGCCATGTATTCATCAATACTTAAAGCAATGGCAGACAAGATGATAGCCGCAGGAATGCCTCCGGCAATGGCAGAAAGCGCAGCTGCAGCCGCAATAGAAAAAGCCGGCGGTATAAATGTGGGCGTTAATATGGCGGTACCAGCCTTGTTCCACACACCTCAAGCCAACATAGGAATATTCCATGAAACCAGCCTGACACTTACACCGTCATTACAGGCAACCATAGGCTTGCGATATGACTACAGCCGCGTAAGCGTAGACTATGAAACGAGCGCGGCAATGACAGTAAATGCCGGCGTCATGGGACAGCAGGCGGCAAACACGCTCAGTTCCGCCCTTGCACGCAACACCAACAACGGATACAGCCAACTGCTGCCTAAGATAGGATTAAACCTTACCGTCGACGATGCAGGAAGCAACGTTTACGCCGTTGTAAGCAAAGGCTACAGGGCCGGAGGATACAACATACAGATGTTTTCCGACATACTCCAGTCAGAACTTATGGCAAACGCTGACAAGGCCATGACGGGAAGTTACGAAATATCACACACCGCCGACGACTACAAGCGTGTAAACAGCACCATAACATACAAGCCGGAGGTAAGCTGGAACTACGAAGTGGGCGCCCACCTCAACCTGTTCGACGGAATGATGCACGCCGACTTGTCTACATATTGCATGCTCATACGCAACCAGCAACTGTCTGTAATGGCAGGCACTTACGGCTTCGGTCGAATGATGGTCAACGCCGGCCGCAGCCGCAGTCTTGGCGTGGAAGCGGCTTTGCGTGGAAGTGCATGGGACGACCGTTTGTCCTGGTCGGCTACCTATTCGTTCACTAACGCAGAGTTCACACACTACACAGAAACCGACAGTGAAGGCCAAACCATCAGCTATGAGGGCAAGCATATTCCTTTCGTGCCAAGCCATACCCTCGGGGCACGCGCCGATTTAAGACTGCCGCTTAACACCAACGCAACCCACGCCCTGCTGTTGGGAGCAGACATAGCCGCGCAAGGACGCATATACTGGGACGAGGCAAACTCGGCTTCCCAGCCGTTTTATGCCTTGCTTGGCTTGCACGCCGGCATTCAATGGGACAAAATCTCGCTGAACATATGGAGCCGTAACACCACAAACACGCGCTATGCAACCTTTGCTTTCAGCAGCGAGGCTTCAGGCAAGAAACAATGGTTTGCCCAACGCGGCACTCCCATACAAGCAGGCTTCGACATCAACATAATACTGTAAACGCACAAGACCGGAGCACAATAATCTATACGACAACGGGGACACCTCAGCAAAGGTGTCCCCGTTTTTAATAACATACCAATAATTTAAATAATCCAACTTGGACTTGCGCCACTTTACATATAACCGAAGCGACGCAAGCCCGAGCTTATAATCTTACCACAGGTTAATCCTGTCTGCCTCCGGCAAGTAGAGTTTGTCGCTTGGCTTAACATTGAAGGCATCATACCATGCGTTAATGTGCGGTAAAGCTCCGTTTACGCGCCACTTTCCGAGTGAGTGCGGATCCATCTTGGTAAGGTTGCGAATCTCCTCATCTGTGATATTTGCAGCCCATACGCCTGCGTATGCCAGGAAGAAGCGCTGTTCGGGCGTAAGTCCGTCGATAGTCTTCAATGGAGCGTTCTTGGTCGCATTCTTGAATGCGTTGAACGAAACTTCAAGACCTCCGTGGTCTGCAAGGTTCTCGCCCAAAGTAAGCTGTCCGTTTGCATTCAGGTCAGGCAAAACCTTTATTGCAGAGAAGAACTTAACGCAGACATCGGCACGCTTGTTGAAGCCTTCGGCATCGCTCTCAGTCCACCAGTCTGTCATGTTTCCGTTCTTGTCATAATGACGGCCCTGATCGTCGAATCCGTGGGTCATCTCATGGCCTATCACAACGCCGATAGCACCATAATTGAACGCATCGTCAGCCTCCGGATCAAAGAAAGGAGCCTGGAGAATACCTGCCGGGAAACAAATCTCGTTTGTTGTCGGATTATAATATGCGTTGACTGTCTGCGGAGTCATGAACCACTCGTCACGGTCTACGGGCTTGCCAGCACGGTAGTCAATATCCCACTTGGCCCAGAACTTACGGCAATTCTGCACATTCTCGTAATAAGAAAGTTTCGGGTCGATTGTCAAGCCTGACATATCCTTCCACTTGTCAGGATACCCAATCTTAACATAGAAAGAGTTAAGCTTGTCGAGTGCGGCCTGCTTTGTAGCGTCGCTCATCCAGTCCTGAGCCTTGATGCGTTCAGCCAGTGAAATCTGCAAGTTCTTAACGAGAGCCTCCATACGGGCCTTTGACGAAGCAGGGAAATAACGCTCTACATACATCTTGCCGAGCGCTTCACCCATCTGGCCTTCAACCTGGCTAGTGGCACGCTTCCAACGCGGATGGTTCTCCTTGCGTCCGGTGAGTGTACGGCCGAAGAAGTCGAAGTTAGCCTCTATCACGTCGTCGCTAAGATAGTTGACAGAAGAAATTATTACGTCCCACTCCATATACGCACGGAGTTCGTCGGCTGTAATACCTGCCAATACGGCATTGGCACCCTTAACGAAATCAGGCTGGCCTACAACCATTTCCTTGAAATATTCTGTCTTAACACCCTGGGCGTTGAGCATTTTGGTAAGATTTACATTGGGATAAGCCGACTCAAACTGTTCGAGCGTCATCTTATTGTAATTTGCCTCAACGTCACGAAGCTCGGTCCTCGACTTTGAAACCTTGGCGAGTGCAGTTTCCACCTTCAGTATGTTCTCCATCTTTTTCTGAGCCTGGGCCTCAGAGAATCCGAACAGCTTGAACATACGTACAATATGCTTCTTATAAGCATCACGGATTGCAGTTGTTGACGGATCAGTGTCAAGGTAATATTCCTTTTGGCCAAGTACAAGACCGCCCTGGTAGATATTGAGGATGTTCATCTTGGCATTCTTCTCGTCTGCGCCAAAACCTATGCCCATAGGCACGCCGTAGTTGAACAAGGCGTATTTCAGCTGGATTGAATGCAGGTCAGCAACCGTTTTTGCACTCTCAATCTCATTGATGAGCGGCATTACAGGCTTCACCCCTTCCTTATTGCGACGCACGGAGTCCATCGCCAGCTTATAGAAGTCGCTCAACTTCTGCTCCGTGGAACCGGCAGGATAAGTATTCTTCAACAAGTCGGTCAGAATGTCGTTTACGCGCTTGTTGTTGTTCTGGCCAAGCTGGTCAAAACTTCCGAAACGTGAATAAGCAGCCGGAAGAGGATTGTTCTTCATCCAACCGCCACAAGCATATTGGTAGAAGTTATCTGCCGGTCTGACGCTGTTGTCGAGATTTGCCAAGTCTATGCCTGACTTCAACTGCGTCTGTGCGCTAGCGACCATTGGGGCCGAAGCGAACAATACGATAGGAATAATGTGTTTTACTTTCATTTTATATAACTTTTTATGGTTATTTCCATTTTATACGGTCAAAAACATCATCTGCCATACTTCAGGTTAACTCCACACATGCGGTCATACTATCCGCATGTGTACATGTTTTTCATTATCACACTGTCTTCTCGAGGTCTTCGAGCTCTTCCGACAGTTGTTCCCAACGCTCAACAAGTTCGTCAAGCTGGCGTTGCAGGTCGGCATACTCGTTTACCAGATCCATGTTGCTTGCATTCTCCGGCAGCAGGAGTTTACTGTCGAGCTCCTTTATGCGCTGCTCCTTACGGCTTATCTCCATCTCGGCGTCTTCAACGGCCTTCTCTGCCTTGCGCAGCTTCTTTTGCCGTTCCTTGCGCTCCATATACGACATCTTTCCTTCGTCCTGCTCCGATGGTTCTTTCTTTCCACCGGTTTCCTGCCTGTTTGAAGGCAAAGGCTGCTGGCCTGAATGTGCCGCACCGAGGGCGTCAAGACTTTCTATATTTCGGCTTTGCAGGAAGTCGTATATGCCACCCAGATGCTCCCTCACCTTGCCACCGCCAAACTCGTACACCTTGGTAACCAGGCCGTCAAGGAACTCACGGTCGTGGCTTACTATGATTGCCGTGCCGTCAAAAGCCCTTATCGCTTCTTTCAACACATCCTTCGACGGCATGTCAAGATGGTTGGTCGGCTCGTCAAGTATCAGCAGGTTGACAGGCTCGAGCAGCAGGCGTATCATTGCCAGTCGGCTCCGCTCGCCTCCGCTCAACACTTTCACCTTCTTCTCCGAAGCTTCACCGCCGAACATGAACGCACCGAGTATGTCGTTAATCTTCAGTCGTATGTCGCCCGTGGCTACATTGTCTATCGTCTGGAACACCGTCAGGCCCTCATCAAGCAGTTGCGCCTGGTTTTGCGCGAAATAGCCTATCTGCACGTTGTGCCCTATCTTCAGCGTCCCCGTGAAAGGAATTTCGCCCATTATACACTTTACGAGTGTAGACTTTCCCTCGCCGTTCTTGCCGACAAAGGCTACTTTCTCGCCACGCTTTATCGTCAGTGTAACATCGCTGAACACCGTATGCCGCCCATAATCCTTACGCACGCCGTCGCATATCACGGGATAGTCGCCGCTGCGTAGGCAGGGTGGAAACTTCAGGCGCATTGCCGAGTTGTCAACTTCGTCCACCTCGATAGGCACGATCTTCTCAAGCTGCTTGATCCTGCTCTGCACTTGCACCGCCTTTGTCGGCTTGTAGCGGAAACGCTCGATAAATTCTTTTATATCCGCAATCTCCTTCTGCTGGTTCTCGTATGCGCGCAGCTGCTGCTCGCGCCTCTCGGCACGCAGCTTCACGTACTCGGCGTACTTTACGCGATAGTCCACCACACGTCCGCAGCTTATCTCGAGCGTACGGTTTGTCACATTATTTATAAAAGCACGGTCGTGGCTCACAAGGACCACAGCCTTGGCGCTGGCAGCAAGAAACTGCTCAAGCCACTGTATGCTCTCAATGTCGAGATGATTTGTCGGCTCGTCGAGCAACAACACGTCAGGACGTTCAAGCAATATCTTGGCAAGCTCGATACGCATGCGCCAGCCGCCGCTGAACTCGCTCGTAGGGCGGTCAAAATCATTACGCGTGAAACCAAGACCAATCAAAGTACGCTCGATGTCGGCCTCGTATCCCTCGGCACCCATCATCATGTACCGGTCGTGTTCACGGGTAAACCTGTCGACAAGTGCCATATACTCCTGACTGTCATAATCAGTACGCTCTGCCAGTTCCGCGTTCAGGCGGTCCACACGGGCCTTCAATTCGGTATTGCCCGCAAACGCCTTGCTGGCCTCCTCGCGCACGGTGGTGTCGTCGACAAGCTTCATCACCTGCGGCAGATAACCTATTGTCGTATCCTGAGGCACACTCACGGTGCCGTCGGTAGGCTTTTGCATGCCGCACAATATCTTGAGCAAGGTGGACTTTCCTGCACCGTTCTTACCCACAAGGGCTATTCGGTCTCGCTCGTTGATGACAAAACTGGCATCGCTGAACAATGGCTTCACGCCAAACTCCACCTTTAGTCGTTCTACTGAAATCATTTACCTTTGTTTCCCTATTATTAGTACGCAAAATTACAGTTTTTTCCTGTCACTGCAAATATTTAAGTACAATTATATGCCTAACACGAATATTTTACGCATAAAAATGACATTCCACGCCAAATTGTTACAAATAACGGACAATCATTCCGCCTGACAGCCCAAACATTGCAAAAAGCAACAGGGACACGCCAGCAATTAATAATAAAAGTTAAAGTTGACGTTACGTTACGCCAAACTTCACGACAAAGCATTACTTTTGCACTAAATCAACGTACACGACAAACGTTGACAATTCGGGGTTGACTGGATTTGACAGCGGGTTGGAATGGTACGTAAGCACGCGGAGCGTGGTCTGTTTGCTCCTAAATCTCAGCGGTCATAAATTTATCTGGCGAAAACAAATACGCTCTCGCTGCCTAATCGAAGCATAGTAGATTACTGGCTTAATCCCGTCACCAGGTGACAGGACGAGACATCGCTCGGAAGCTGTTGTTCCGAAGCGTTCCGGTAAAGCGGTGCGGTTAAATCGGAAATAGTCTCATGCGGCTCCGCACATGGGATGAAATCTAAGGAGATAAGGTTGTGGTTGGTGGTCCGGGTCTTGCCGCAACACGAAAACCGAAGGCCGGAATAAGCGTGTAGAAAGCGTATGGTTTCCCTGTTTGGACGAGGGTTCGATTCCCTCCAGCTCCACACCAACAATATTCCAAGCATCCATAACAAGATGTTTGGAATTTTTTGTACGTATGGTTGTGGCATTCAAAACAAACGAACAAGTAACCAATAATAACACACAAGCCACTAACCAACAATGACTTACAAGCATTATCGGCATTGTGATATTAAAACAAAGATAAAGATATTTCCCCATACGGACGGCAACGAATTCTGAAAAGCCGTCTTTTACATTACAAAAGGCCACCTTTTACGTTGTAAACGGTAACCTTTTACCTCGCAAAAGGCCGCCTTTTACAAGCCAAGACACGACCTTTTGCAAAACACAGGATAATTATCCTGTAAAAACAACATTACAAATCGAAATCAAGCACGTCTTATATAACAAACAAGACAACTATCATGACGACTATCAAACTTAAATCGCTATTATCGCTCATTGCGTTGTTGCCGTTACTGGCAGCCAGCGCAGACACAGACTATAACAACCTGACGGACAAGAACACCGGTGCGGCGGCAATGCCCGAAACCATAGCCGCAATAGGCAATGTGCCATTCAAGATGAAAGACCTGAAGCGCCCAAAGTTCCCTGACAAGACCGAGAGTGTAACGGATGACTTAAAAGGCAACGGCGGAAAGATAACCGAAGGCATAAACAAGCTGATTGCCGACATGTCAAAACGTGGCGGTGGTACAGTGGTAGTGCCTGCCGGCCACTGGCTGTCTGGGCGCATCGTACTTAAGAGCAACGTGAACCTGCGGCTTGACAAAGGTGCCGTGATAGAGTTTTCGGGCTCGATAGACGACTACCAGCCTGCCGTGTTCACACGCCACGAGGGCGTGGAGATAATGGGCGCAGGAGCCTTCATCTACGCCAACGGCGAGAAAAACATAGCCCTGACGGGCGAAGGCAAAATAATGGGACCGCCAATGACTGCTGCCATGCGCACACTGCCCAACGGCAAGAGCGTGGTGGAGAACGACGTGCCCTACGATATGCCTGTGAAGGAACGTGTATGCGACGGCTACGACGGGCGCACGTTCTACCGCCCGAAATCGTTCTCGCCCATCAACTGCAAGAATGTTTTGGTTGAAGGCGTGACGTTCGAACGCAGCGTGCTGTGGAACGTTAACCCCGTATATTGCGAAAACGTGATAATAAGAGGCATAACGGTAAACTCTACCGACGTGCCCAGCGGCGACGGCATTGACATATCGTCGTGCAGGAACGTACTGATAGAATACTCGACGCTGAACTGCGGCGACGACTGCTTCACGCTTAAGGCGGGGCGCTGCGACGACGGACTGCGCGTGAACAAGCCGACGGAAAACGTGGTGATACGCTACTGCCTGGCGAAGGAAGGACACGGCGGCATAACCTGCGGCAGCGAGACCGCAGGCGGCATACGCAACGTGTACCTGCACGATTGCCTGTTCTACGGCACTCGCACGGGCTTCCGCTTCAAGACAAGACGCAACCGCGGAGGCACCGTGGAGGGTATAACCTACGAGAACGTGAAGTTGGTAAACGTGCGCGAAGCTTTCACATGGGACCTGTTGGGCTCAAAAATGTACATGGGCGAGCTTGCCCGCCGCTATCCCCCACTCGACATCACGCCGCTTACGCCGACCGTAAAGGACATAACGATACGCAACTTCACGGTTGAGTCGGCCGACAGGCTGCTGACCGTAAACGCAATACCCGAAATACCTTGCTCGAACGTCAGGATAGAAAACGGTAAGATAAGGACAAACCGTATTATAAGGACAATGAACGACGCAGACGGTTTCACGTTCAGCAACCTGGAAATACAGGCAACCGACAACAGGATGGTTTTCGACGACAGCCGCAACGTTACGTTCGACAACGTTACGTTCTACGTGCCCGGCAACGCACTCGACCTTGAGATAAAAGGCAGGAAGGCAGGCAACATCATAATAAGAAAGGGAGACAAGGTAAAGACATGCATGCAGGGACTGAACTACGTTGACTGACAGGAAGCATTAAGGCCGGATACGTAGAAGGACGAAACACGTTTTACATGTCAATAAACATTATTTTAATATACTGTGCAATATTTTAAGACTTTAGGGGTTTATACTTTGTAACTGTATAACAAATGAATGTTTATGAACATATACATATATTGGATAATCGGCGTCTTTATTATAAGCATGGCATGCGGATTCGTCTTCATTCCAATAATCCTTAACTTCTGCAAGGCAAAGAAACTGTACGACATTCCGAACTCACGCAAGATACATAAAAGCGCAATTCCACGTCTCGGCGGCATCTCTTTCATGCCAAGCATGTTCATAGCTTTCGCCATAGCCCTGTCGGCTATAAGCGTAACCGACAAGCTGATAACCATAAACATCTGGAGCCTTTATTTCCTTATCAGCATACTGCTTATATACGTAATGGGCATAATAGACGACGTTGTAGGACTGTCGCCGCTCATAAAGTTCGTTGTACAGATAATAGCAGCGTGCTTCCTGCCGTTTTCAGGGCTGTATATTAACAACTTGTACGGCTTCATGGGCATACACGAACTGCCTTATTTCATAGGATTCCCGCTCACTGTTCTTGCAATTGTCTTCATCGACAACGCCATCAATCTGATTGACGGTATTGACGGACTGGCCGCAAGCCTGTCGATAATGGCACTGGCAGGATTCCTATACATGTTCGCATCCCAGGAAATATGGGCTTACGCCATACTGATAGCCGGACTGATAGGCGTGTTGGTGGCGTTCCTGTACTTCAACATGTTTGGCGACCCCGACAAAAACAGAAAGATATTCATGGGCGATGCGGGCAGCCTTACCCTTGGATTCATACTGGGATTCCTGTGCGTGAAATACTCAATGAGCAACACGGCCGTAATAACCGAACACAAGTTCGACTTCTTCATGGCGTTCACACTGCTGATAGTGCCCATGTTCGACGTTGTAAGGGTATCCATGGTACGCATATACCACGGCAAATCACCGTTCATGGCAGACAAAAGCCATATTCACCATAAACTAATCCACGCCGGACTAAGCCAACATCAGGCGTTGGCGTTCATAATTACAATGGCCGCTGCATACATAGCACTAAACTACAATCTGCTTAAATCGATAGAAAACACCTACGTATTCATTGCGGACGTAATAATTTACATCAGTCTGAACCTTGTGCTTAACTACTACATTAACAAAAGAAAAACAGTAAAAGCCTGATGTTGCAAAATAAAGCCTATATCACATTTTCCTGAACTTAAGGCGAAGCTCATCGGAGCGCAATATCATCTTGCTGCCTGAGAAGCTTTCAACCGTGAAATCCTCTTCAAGCTCGTTTACGCCAAACGGCGAAAGCATTATGATGTTGGTCAATGGCTTGTCGCCGTTCTCACGGTCGTAAATATAGGGGTCATACAACTTCAGCGTCCCGTCTGAAAATTCAAAACGGTAAAGCACACTGTTATTAGCTCCCGTCTTGTCATCAAGCTCGAGCAGTTTGTTCTGAAACGACCAGTATATCCTGTCGCTTGTCATATCCCTAACGCCTGATGTAGCCAACGTGTCTACCGAAACAAGGTGCCACATGCCCTCAAGCTCGCCGTTGCCGGAAGTCTCAATCTCACACGAACACAACGACATTACTGCCGCAATAAAGGCAGGCAATATGCAGATACGATAAAATTTCATTCTTGGAAAATATTTATAAGTTCAACAATCCGCTCTTTGATACGGTTATCTGGAATCCCCTGTTGTTGCCGAGAATCTTGCCGAAGTCCATGGCATAACCCCCCTTAAGCCTCCATCCGTCAAGCAAGCGGCCCGAGAAGCTGTACTCGCCCTCGACAAGGAAGCTGAAGTTATAGCGCACCTTGTCGTAAGGGTCGTCGTAAGTGCCGAGCCCCTCCTGCCACGAAGCAAGCACACGATAGGAAAAACGCTTGGCAGGACGCCCGTCGATACCTACATGGAACGCCATGAAACGGTTGTCCTGGACGTTGATGTTGTTGTCGTCATTATATATGGGCGAACGGTATAGCGGATTGCCAATCACCTGGCCCCAATGCTGCCAGCCCGTGTAAATGTAATGATTGTAGAAGTTGTCCTTGCCGCCAAGATGGTCTGGCACGGCTGATGTATGGTCGTGGTATATCGGGCCGCTCTGGTATTTTGAATAAATATACTCTACAACTACATTCCTCAGCCAAGTGCCGTTCTTCAAATTAAGCTCCGCACCAAGCATTATGTCCTTCAAGGCATAGAGGAAATAGCGGTTGTCCTTTTTTTCATGCCACTCGGGACCCTTCCCGTAACCGTCGTAATCAAGGAAGAACATGCCTGAATGGTCTTCAAAAAATTTGTCTGCATATACGCCTAAACGCCACTTGCCGGCATCCCAGTTCAGGCGCATCAGCCAGCTGCCGAGGTGGTTGCCCTCAACGTTCTGGTATGTAGTCTCAACTGCTTCGTATCCACCGGGAATAAAGGCGTTGACAAAGGCTTTCAGTCCTGAATTGTTATCAATACGCATCATTCCGCCCTTGCCGTCGGGCATATATGTCGTTCCGCCGAACGTGGCAGCCATCTCCATACCCATTTCTATCGAAAACGGGAACTGCTGGGCCTCATTGCCTATCTTTAGGTAAGCGGCCTTGCTATGGTACAGCACGTCGTCAACATACTTGTTTTTGCATTCCGTAAAGTCATGCTGCCAATTGTCGTCAGTCATTTTACCAAAAGCCACATGTCCCTTCAAGGAGAGCCAACCTTTGGTTAACGGCACTGCCCAATACTCAGGCAAGGCTATACGTGCCTGGGGTATGGGACGCGCGTTTATACCGAGTGTCTGCGAACCACTGCTGAGCGTGTTGTTCTTCAGCTCCATGGGATATTCCTTACTGCCTAACGTCAGCACTCCATGAAGCCAGCGACCCTCTATATAAGCCTGCTGTATAACCACTTTACTGGTATAATTATAAGGCACGGCCATGTCCAAACCAAAACCCAGCCCCCAACGTCTGGCTGAATCTGACTGTAAAGGCTTCGACACACCGGCCATGATGTAGCCGTTGCTTTTCTCCAACGAACTAAGGCCGTAGCGGTTGGCGTTCAACCACAACGGCGTACGTCCGCTTGACAGTGAGGACTGCATTTCTATATTATACTCGAGCCCGTCACACAACGGAATAACACAATCCACGCCGTCATCGGAATCTTGGGCGGACACACCCGCTGACACAAACAACGACAACGCAAACAGATACTTCCTCATTAAGAACATTACTTTAATTTATAACGCCTATTTCATAAATTTATTATAAACGGCAACCGTAAGGAGACGAAAAACCGTAATCAGCAGGCATTAGAAGCCCGTCCGTGGATTCCGAACACCCCAAAGCCACATTATTCAGACAATACCAACAGTCTGCAAAACATAATACAATAGTATAACCCGGAAATAGAAGAAACCTTGCTTCAAACAATATGCAAAATAGGGATTTCCCCGATTGTTGTTAGGGAAAAACCTTTTACCAATACAAAATAAATGACTTTCTTTGCAACAGGAAAACCTGAAAGGCTGTTCCGCAGAAATACAAGTAACATACAAAAACATCAAGTCATGAAAAGGATTATAGCAATAACGGCACTGCTCTTCACGCTTACGGCCACGACAAGCGCCATGAGCTACGAGCAAGCACGCGAGCAGGCGTTGTTCCTTACGGACAAGATGGCTTACGAGCTGAACCTGACCGAAGAGCAATATGACGCTGCTTACGAAGTGAATCTGGACTACCTGATGAGCGTAAATACGCCTGACGACCTGTACGAGGCTTACTGGCGCCAGCGCAACCTTGACCTCAGCTACATACTTCTAGACTGGCAATACAGGGCTTTCTGCGCTGCAGCATACTTCTACCGCCCGCTGTACTGGACGTCGGGCGTATGGCACTTCGCCGTATACTCGCGCTATCCGCGGCGCCACTACCTGTATTTCGGCCACACCAACATATACGTGACTTACCGCGGAGGACACAGTTGGAGGCACAACGGCGGGCGCAGCTGGTATAAAGGGCGAACCTTCCACCACGGGCATGGCTCAAAATGGAACGGCATGAAGGACCGCTTCGACCGCGGCGAATTCCACCATGGTGACAGGAAAAGGCCTGGCACACACACTGGAAGAAACAAAAGAGTCAACAACATGCACGGCAACCGGCACACAGGCACGCCCGTGAAAATGCAGAACAACAACAATAAGCTGACCCAGAAATACAAGTTCAAGGGAAACCGCGGCAGTACAAGAAGCCACAGGGAAAGCAGCACACGGACCACGGCGCGTCCAAACAAGGGCGCAAACTTCGGCAAGAACGCGCAAAAACGCCCAAGCAACATCTTCACGCCCAAAAGAAGCAATCAACATACCACCATAAATAGAAATACAGGAACGAGAAAATCATTCAGCGGAGGTAACAGGAACAGCGGAGGACGCAACAGACAGTCCGGTGGCAACAAAGGCGGAGGACATGGAGGCAACTTCGGAGGCAAACGATAAACAGCAACAAATAGCCATAAGAATCAAGTGTAGTAACAACATATTTTCCTATCAAAACATATATGGAAACGGCCGTCCATGCAAGTGGACGGCCGTTTTAAATAAATACGGACAGCTACGACAATCACTCAAAAGAAACAGCATGACACTCCTGGGCGGCAACCGGCCAGGCACGGACTTGGCTAATGGCTGACCTGCCCGCATGTCATACGCCAACGCAACAGAATAACGGCAACAATCACGTAACAATCGGGAAAAGGAGCGGCTTGCCGTACATCCTTCCATCATTGTGTTTTCACCAACATGCCGCACAGTGGCACAATGCTTGCAAAAGGTCGTATTTTGCATTGTAAAAGATAACCTTTTACATCACAATAGGTTACCTCTTGCAACGCAAAAGGCAACCTATTGAAAAACGCGACTGCCTGTCGACTGTAAAAGCAGGCTACCGGACAAATAATCAACGGAAATAACCAAAAATCACGCAATAGTATATATAAGGGAAACATTGTTTCGCCACGGCACGGTACATGCCGTAACAAAACAATAAAGCGGACCAAAACCTACTTTTGATCCGCTTTATTTCATGTATGATTATTTACTACACTATCAGATTACTCGGCAATCATGACTTTCTTAGTAGTGCCGTCAGACATCTTGATAATGTTGATGCCCTTGACAGGAGCGTAAATCCTTGTGCCGTCAATGCTGTAACGTGCTACTTCCTTAACATCCTCACCGCCGTTAACGACACCGTTGATGCCGGTTTCACCGCTTAATACACGAGTAATGTTTGCATTGTTTACCCACATATCTGTAACATCGCTCTCTTCCTTAACAGGACGTGAAATGAATGCAACTACATTCATGTTCTTCACATTCCAGCTTCCGTCCAAAGTTACGGTGAAGTCGTTTGAGTAATGTGTATCGTCTGTCCAGTTGATAGCGTCGCCAAATACGTTCTTGCTTACTACGTCGCGCAAAACATGGTTGTGCACATAGTCCTTTTCCGTATGCGAGTATGGTACGTAACTACTTTGGCTTGCAATGATACTGTCTTCCAACAGGTATACGGTCAATACAGCATCCTCGCCGACAAATGTCTTGAAGTCAGCAACAGCTTCACCTGAAACGTTGATGTTAAGCTGGCGTGTATTCTCATTGTAATCAGCCTTGAGGTCTACAGCTGCAAATGTAGGTATTGAATTAGTCTGCTCGATGAACGGATTAAGCGTCTGGTCTATTACCATTTCATGGTAAGAAGAGTCATAACCGACTGGGAAATTTACAGCGCCTTCATCAGCATTATAGAATCTGTTGAACGCAGCCGAAGGCATTCCACTCGTAGGGAACGCCATAGCCAGCATATCAGATTCAGTAGTAATCATTGGATCAGATTTGCCCATGCCGCTGTTATGGTTGGCAACTATAATTAAGTCGTTACGTGTTTTAGTCCATTTTTCAAAAAGTTGATGTGCGAGCGGGCAATATCCACACAAGGTAGAAGTATATTCCTCAATAAGGTTCATCTGGCGCGGCAGGCTTTCGCTGTATACATAGAAAGAAGTTTCAGCCTTGTCGTCTGCAACATTCTCAGTAGGAGTTTCGCCATTAATCTTGGTTACCTCTACAGCAACCTTATGCTCGCCAACAGACAGGCCTGAAGGCAAAGCGAGCTTGCCTGTAACAGACTGTGCTGTATTGGTAAGAGCGATAGGGCTTTCAAGAGTTTCAACAACGTTGCCGTCAACTGAAAGCTCCAAAGTGTATGATGCAGGTACGTCGTCACCCATGTTCATGACGCCGAAGCTATATTCCAATTCACCGTCAGCCTTGAAATACTGCTTAGCCAAAGACATCTTGGTCAATGCTACGTCATTGTCAATATAGTTTCCACCCTTTACAACAAACTGGATGCAGAGGTTTCCGGCATCAGACATGCCGTACCAGCCTGTTCCCTGGCCAAGGTTGCCATATATCATGAAGCCGTCACCTGTCTCGCCATTAGGGTTAACATTCATGTCAGAAAGAAGAGGATAGTTCCTTGACGTCTGAGTATAGTCATAAGAAATCAGATAGCCTGTGTTTTCCTCTACCGTTACAGGAGTTGTTAAGACAACATCGTTCCAGCCTTTCTGAGTACTTGCAACCGCTTCCTCGGCTGCAGCTTCGCCAATCTGGCCTGAATTAAGATCAACAGGGAAAATGCGAACTGTCGTAGATCCGATTGACTCGGCAACTGCAAAACGAACCTTTGTAATCTGGCCGCTTACTGCATTAGAAAATCCTGATACGACATCAGAATAGAACAATGCACCAGCAGAATAACTGCCAGGATAACCCGTCAGACCTAAACTACTGTATCCGCTCAGGTCAAGTTCGTCCGTATTATAAAAGCCGAAAAGGCGCTCGCCTTCGTCAAGAGCGATTCTGTTAGGAACAGACGGAGCCTTCATAGGCTGTATGCTACGCAGAGCTTCCTTCTTATTCAAAACGTTGGATGGAGCATTCAGCACTCCGGCTACTTTCTGCGCGTCGACCACTGTCGCCGACAGCAGTAAAGCGAACAAACAAAGTAATGTCTTTTTCATAAACATAAAATTTAATTAAACTATAAACCTGGCTATTGCCACTCTAATTCAACATAATCATTGCTTACATATTATAAAGCAAAAAAGATTGAAAATGCGGTCTATTACCCCATAACAATCAGATATGTTCCTGCGGGCAACTGCTTAACTTAGCGACGAAAAAGTATATTGTTAAATTACACTTTATTCATTTTCATTACCCTAACGTTTGCAAATGTATGTAAAAATCATGTATTAACAAAACTTTTATAGAAAAAAAAGCCATATAAATCAAAAAAAGCGGAAATGCAAATTGATTAATTCACATTTCCGCTTTAAATTATAAAAAGCTGATTTCAAGCAAAATTATTCGGCTTCGTCACCGCCTTCCTGTTCGCCGCCTTCACCTGTACCGGGTTCTTCGGCTTTCGGTATGAGCGGAGCCTTGGCAGCCTGCAATACGCCTGAGTCGTTGAATACGAATGTTACAACCGACATGTCCTCAGGCTTCCAATCCTCACTTACAGTATAAGTGAATGTGCGTGTCACGTTCTCGCCTTGTGCTATGCTTATGTCGTCACCGGCCTGAGCATTGACAGTAGCACGGAAAACGTGATTGTGGACATAATTAGGATCGCTACTACCACCGGGAAGCATCTGCGGGCTAACAATATTATCCTCGGTCAGCCAGACCTGAAGTTTGCCGTTGACATTCTCAACACCATCTGCAGATACGGTAATTTCAACATTACGCGATGCTTCGTCATAATTGCAAGTCGCCTCAAGCATCAGTTGTGCTTTCTGTTGAATCCTGTCACGCACTACTGTAGGCCACACGGCCCTGTCGATAAGGAAATCGCCGCGGTCGATTCTCGCCATAGGCTGCGGAGCCTGGTCTACACCCCATGTAGTATAATACCACTGCGACTCATCACAAGTAAGAGGCATGGGCTTACCGTTAGGCAGATAGCCCCAGTCACCTCCATAAAGGCCTACAGCAATAACATTGTCTTCTCCATAATCAGCCATTATTTGCTCTATCACTTTTGTTCCAAGAGGACAGTTGAGACAACGCTGGCCAGTAAGGTCTTCTATCAGGACGCGTTTTGCCACTTCTGCCGGTTCCACATACTCGAACCTGTCGTCCTCGGCAATATCACTACATGCCGCAAGTGTAAGTCCGACAGCAAATAACGAAACGTTGTATATAAGTTTCTTCAGTTTCATACAGTTTTAGAAATTATAGTTATACGACAAAGTGAATCCCTTACTTGAAGGCACACGGCTGCAGACACCACCCGAACAGTTCATACCCTTGCGTGTACGTCCGTAGCCGAGCTGCAGACGGTGTGAACCGTGGTTGAATGTTACGTAGCCTTGGTAATAATGCACATTTGTTTTGCCGCTGTTATACATGTCGGCAATGGTGAACATCCAGTTCGGCAGGAACGAGAGTTCGAGCAAACCGTACATCCAGTCGCCATCATCGTCGTCAGTATTCAGATACTGCAACTCTCCACGCAAGGTGAATTTCCTGTTAATGCGGTACTTACCTTCCACGATGTAGATGTCTGAATGTATCATTCCGCCTTCTCCTTCAACGATTGTCAGGTTGTAGAACTGGTTCATGTACATCAAATTCAGTTTGAACGCACGTGAAAGCTGTTTCTCAACCTGAATGTTAAGGTCTTGATAATACATCTGGTCGCCCCACTTCCAGAATGCAGATCCATAACCATCCGTACCCTTGGCCGTGCCGTCATACTGGTTGCCGGCATGGTCGTTGCGGTCGATAGAGTGAACGTGTGAGTAGTTCACCTTCACGCTCATTCCGTATTTACCGCCGAGCAGTGTGTGTCTCTTGAACCTGTAACCGAACTCGGCCTGGTATGCCCATTCGCCGTTAGGCTGTGTGCCGTATGGATAAAGGGCGGCAAGAGCATAAGTCTGGTCCATCGTAAATGCCGGCAAGTGGTTGATTGAAGATGCTATGCTGCTGGTCTCGCCGCGTGTGCTGCGGAACACCATTGCATCACTGCGCTTTGCCTGGACGAGGAAGCTCATACCACTCTTTGAATATGAAGCCGAAAGCATGGCAACATTACCTTTACGGTAGATGTAAAAATAATCCCTGCCGGACACAGCGCCACCCATTGTCGGGTCTGCGCCCTTCCATGCGTACTCGGCCAAAAGGTTAAGTCCGCCGGTCTGCAAATTGGCCCTGACGTCAAATGCGTTGACAAACTCAGGCAAGTTAAGCTTGTGGGTTGCACCCACCATTATGTCTATGTCTTCGCTCTTCTCGTACTTGTTTACCCAAGACGCACCGAGCGTAAGATAAGTGCCCTTTTCAGACATTTTCTTGAACCACTGGTCCAGACTAAGTTCTACGTCGGCACCACTAATGAGTCCGTCGCTTAGTTTCCAGAAACGGCGCTGCTTACCCGAAAGGGCTTTTACGGTAACGCCCTTAACCGGCCTTACAACAATCCTACCTCCCAGCAACGAGTTGTCGATACCAAGAGTGCGCTCCTCGTATGTGCGGAGAATGAATCCCGAACCGAACTGCTCGTAGAAGTTACCGGCAGTAACCTCGAAATTCTTGAAGTGTGCCTTTACATATATATTAGGTACACCCCATCCTTTATACCCGTCTTCATGATCGAACGTGGGCAGCGGATGCTCCAGATATTCGAGACGTACGCCTGCATCAATGTACTTGCTCATGAGGCTCACATCCGCATAAGTGTTAGTCAAGCCCCATTCCTTATATTTTTTAGCTCCGATGGTCTTGTCCTCCTGCGGGATCAAGATGTCACTCTGCACACTTCCGCTCACGGTCACCTTGTTGCCGCCGTCCTCTTCCTGGGCGAACGAACACAATGACAGTGCAGATGCAGCAAAAAGACAAAGCAGTCTATTTGTCGTTACAATCATTGAAACTTTCTTTTAGCTATAATTCAACAATAAACTTTAGCTGCGCTGCATTATTGGGCAATCAACTCCCTGACCTTTTCAATAAGTTCCTGCTCGGCACCCTCGGTATAGCCATTGTGCTTGTAAACAATGTTGCCCTTACCGTCAACAATGATTGTATAAGGAATCATGTTGATGCCGAGAGCACGCTTGAAGTCGCTGTTCGGGTCGAGCAGCACTTCATAAGGCCATCCGTGGTTGTCGACCAAAGGTCTTACCTTATTAATATTCTGGGCCTGGTCTATCGATACGGCTATAAGTTTAACACCTGTTTCCTCTTGCCATTCCTCATAAACTTCGCTTATTGCCGAGAGGGCGCGGTTGCAGGGCTTGCACCATGTGGCAAAGAAGTCGATAATAAACGGTTTTCCGTTGTTAGAAAGTGTGTCAGTCCTTACCGTTTTACCATTAATGTCTTTCAATGTTATTGACGGAAGCTGAGCATTGGCAGTGTAAAATGTGCCAACAACCAATACGATTAAAGAAAAAAGATGTTTCATTTTTATTTAATTTTAATATGTTTATTCCGTGCAAAAATACATGCAATTTCCCAAAAAAGCAAATCTTATCAAAAATAAATTACAAAATCACCGTTTTTCTTGTCATTTAGTTGTCCAAAATACAATAATAAATCAATTAATGTAACTACAAAAGCGTAATTTTTAATATTTATGAAAGTTATATGCAGATATTATCAGCTTTAAACCTAATACACGATTACAATTTGTCACAATAACAATTTACGGACTTCGGCATTACGCATGGGCGTAATCTCCTTCATCTCCTTGCCGTAAAATACCGACTGTATAGCTTTATTTATTATGCCATGCCCTACGGCGAGAACGGACAGACCAGGATAATTATCTTTCACGTATGCCAGGAAACCGGCGGCTCTTTCTTTCAATGCTTCAACTGATTCAATGTCATCAGGCCATACGGCATCTTTGAGATCGGGAATGAACTTGCCTGTAAAGCTGCCCCAGTCGCGTTCCCTGAGCAAAGGAGTCGTAACCACACCAAGTCCATGAGGGGCGGCAATGATCGTGCATGTGTCATACGCACGCTTCAAGTCGCTCGAAACAAATGCGTCAATATGCGTACCGGCCATTTCGCCAGCCAACACGGACGCCTGTTTGCGTCCTTCCTCGTTAAGCTCGCCCTGCGTCTGACCTTGCATTATACGGTTGGCATTATCAACCGTCTCACCGTGCCGTACCAAATACAACGTTGTCATTTATTCTGGAGAAGATTTAAGTTAAAGTTATTTATTATTGCCGCCTGAATATATCAAGGCTAATCAGTCTCAGGCATACGGCTTACAGTTTTTCACACATATACCGCACGACCGCTACAAAAGTAATAAAAAAAATTTGCCGTGTATCCATAATTTTAGTAATTTTGCGTAAATGAAGGCCGTAATCGGCCCGAATACGTATCCTTCAATCACCCACCGGTGGAATTACCGCCTGCCGGACAAGCTGCACCAGACTTAAGAATGCAGACAAAACAATAGGGACGACAAAGTAAACCATTATGTTTCAACTAACTTTCAGAATATGAAAAAAATCCTTAGAAGTTCTATTTTCCGCGCCATTTGCGCCATAATAACAGGCGTGCTGCTCGTCAACAATCCCGACAGCACTGTCGTAGGAATAACAATCGCCATCGGAGTAATGTTCCTGATTTCGGGAGTTATTTCGTGCGCAACATACCTTAATACAAGAAAGAACGCCAAGGACACCGAAGTCTACGACGCCCAGGGCAGGCTCATCATGTCAAGCAGGCCACCGTTACCAATAGTGGGAATAGGCAGCATACTGTTCGGACTGATACTCACATTATTTCCCGATAAGTTTGTAACATCGCTGATGTATGTCCTCGGAGCCTTGCTCATATTAGGAGCCGTAAGCCAATTCATGTCACTAATCGGCGCTAAAAGAATGTTCCACATACCCGTATGGTTCTGGATACCCCCTTCGGTGGTACTAATCACAGGCTTCTTCGTCATCGTAAAGCCTATGGCTTCGGCATCCATTCCGCTTTTGATTATTGGCTGGTGCCTGCTGTTCTACGGCGTAACAGAATGCGTCAATTCGATAAAGATATACAGGGAAACAAGGAAATTCAGGGAGATTACAAGCCAACAATAAAAAATAAAGCGGTAAGGGCGATGGCCCTTACCGCTTTTTCTATCATCGTAACCAATCATTCAACCAGTCTTTCGATATACTTGCACAGAATGTTTATGCCGGTACGGTTCTCGCCTCCCTGCGGAATTATCAGGTCGGCATACTTCTTGGTAGGCTCGATAAACTGTTCGTGCATAGGCTTGAGCACCTTTAAATAACGGTCGATTACCATTTCAACCGTACGCCCGCGCTCCAGTACGTCGCGCTGGATGTTGCGGATAAGCCGTTCGTCAGAATCGGTGTCGACAAACAGCTTAAGGTCCATCATGTCGCGCAGCTTCTTGTTAAGCAGAGTCATTATACCCTCTATTATAATTACCGGACGCGGTTCGATGTGTACGGTCTCCTTCAACCTGTTGCACAGCAGGTATGAATAAGTAGGCTGCTCAACAGGCCTGCCGTTACGCAATTCGTTCACATGCTTTATCAACAGTTTCCAGTCAAAAGCGTCAGGATGGTCAAAGTTTATGGCGCGGCGTTCCTCTTCCGTCATGTGGGAAGTGTCGTTATAGTAAGAATCCAGCGGCACTACAACTACATAATGAGGCGGCAGCGCCTCGGCAATTTTCTTTACGACGGTGGTCTTGCCTGAACCCGTGCCGCCGGCTATACCTATTATTGTCATGTTTCACGAATTTTTCATGATATGCAGTCAAACTTCCGACTGCCGGGGATTTTGCAACATGCCCACTGACGCGAACATGCCTGCGTAAAACTCAGCCTTGCGCTCCACCTTCATGGGATACGCCCTCGAGCTGCTTGGCATACGGTAGAGCCTGAGCTCGCGGCCTTCGAAGGCAAAAGCTGACGACGCGCCGACCTTGGGCGGCTTTATGCCGAAATGCGACGTAAAAACGTCAGTGGCTTTTTGTCCCGTTGTCACAACAGCCACGCATTCCGGCAGACGTCGTAGCAGCGCATCAAGGTCGGTCTCGCTTACTATTTCGAGGTCTTTGTCCGACGCCGTATTCCTGGTACGCCGCACTGCGCAGGCTGTGTCATAAAGCGCTATGCCCTTGCCTGTCAGGAATTCTACAATGTCGTCACGGCGGAATGTACCGCCGGCGCGGTCGACAAAATGCTCCTTATCATTGAAGAACACAATGCCGAAGATGCGCCACATGTCATTGATGAAATTGGGATAGAAGAAGTCCATACACCAACGCCTACGCGCAGGCGGAAAGCTGCCCAGCATAAGCAGGCGCGCCCCTTCTGGCATGAACGGCTCGAGCGGATGCTGCTCCACGTCGCTCATTTCTGCTCCTTTACAAGATAAACCACTACGGGCAGGTGGTCGCTAAACCCGTCGAGCCATATTCCGCTGGCATGTGTACGCTTAGGTGTGCCTTTGTAACGGCCTTCCGTATTCATGAGATAGTCGCGGCGGAATATCTGGTTTTTCCAGTATTTCAGTGTGGAAAAGTCTTTCTTGCCGTCAGTATTGACAAGGTTGGGAGTCATAACAATCTGGTCGAACAGGTTCCACGAGCCCTGGTATGACAATGTTCCGGTGCCCTGCTTGACAAGTATGTTGTACCACGGGTTATACATACAGCCATCCTTTACGTCCTTGACCTCGGGTTTGGCACCAAGTATGTCTTTCATGCTCTTGTTGGTAGGGTCGTCGTTCATGTCGCCCATTATGAACACCTTGGTAGCAGGGTCCACACGCAGCAGCGAGTCCTTGATGTCCTTCACGAGGTATGCCGCACGCTCACGGTAGGCCGGACCCGAAAAACGGCTAGGCCAGTGGCACACGATGACCGTTACCGGTTCGCCGGCCATCTCGCCGCTTACGGTAAGGAATCCGCGCGTCTTTAAGTCGCTTTTCATCGTCTCGTCAGGCACGTACGGCAGAAGTTTAGCGTCCTTTACTTCGAAGAGCGACGGGTTATACAGCATTGCACAGTCAATTCCACGTGTATCGGGACCTTCTATGTGTACATATTTATATCCACGCGCGCGCAATGGCTCCTGGGCGGTGAGGTCGTCGAGCACTTTCGAGTTCTCAACCTCAGAAAGTCCTATCACGGCGCAGCCCACATCGGGCAACACGTCGGTGCCCATGTCGGCAAGCGCGCGCGCCATGTTGCGCAGCTTATGGGTGTATTTCAACCCGTTCCACCTGTATGAACCGGTAGGCAGGAACTCGCGGTCGTTCTTGCCTGCATCATGACAGGTGTCGAAAAGATTCTCCTGATTGTAAAAGCCTACGGCGTAAACAGAAAATTTTTTCTGGGCGTTGCCGCATACTGCCACCAAAAGAAGTGACAATACTAAAAACAATGATAACTTATTCTTCATGTCGTTGCAATATATTAACATTAAGGCAAGCGCAAACACGTGAATTTGACCAAAGTTACTTCAAATCACCGAGCACATGTAAATTTTATGCAAAGATAGCGCAAGTTTAATAAAATCCAAAATAAAAGTTTTATTTTTTCAACACACACGCACCTTGTAACACATTTGTAAATCCGTGAAAATAATCCAAGGCAACATTCACGGGCGCACCATTCACACAATGCGGCAAAAAGCCTTGCAAGGACCTGACAGCATGCTGAAAAACACATGAAAAACAAAAGGTGGCATATTGCGCCGTCAAAGGCATCCTTTTGCAAGGCAATATGCCACCTTTTACATCATAAAAGGCAACCTTTTGCAAACAGTGGCAACAAGCGTTAACACCACATGCACCAACAGGGCTCAATTAATAGGGCCTTTTACAAAAATGCACACGCGATAATTTCGCCCAATCGAAAAATTGCATTATCTTTGCGCCGCAATAAAAGTATCAAAGATGAGCCGTATATATTCAGTGTGGAGATACATCTGCCGCAGGAAATACCTGATAGTCACGGTGCTTGGTATTGTTTTCGTAGGTTTCGTCGGTGAAAACAGCATACTGAAACATGTCCAGAACCGCATACAGGTAAGCAGGATGAAAGAAGAAATAAACAATTACCAGGTACAGCACGAAGAAGCCGAGAAAACGCTTAAGGAACTGAAGCACAACCCGAAGGCGATAACGAAGATAGCGCGCGAACGGTATTTCATGAAAGCCGACGACGAGGACATATTCGTATTGAGCGACGACAACAAAACAGAAGAAAATACAGAAAACGGAAATGAAACAGCTGAATAAGTTACAGACAATAGTATTCCTCGCAGGAGCCGTGCTTATGGTCGTAGGTGCCGGCGTATATGTTTTCAGCGCATGGGCTGCCGCTTCGGTGGTTTTCGCGGCAGGCGCAATAGCATTCGCCTCCATGCAACTGATGCAGACATACGAGGGCAACAGCATAACGGTGCGCAGGCTGCGCCGCATAATGGACATCGGCGACGTTATGTTCATACTCTCGGCCGTACTCATGCTTGAAAACTCGTTCCAGTTCCTGCTGCCACTGTTCCTTAAATATTTCGAGAACGGATATTACCACTACGTGACTTACATTCACAACAACTGGGTGGTACTGTTGCTGATTGCGGCAATTATCGAGATTTACACCACCCACCGCATATCAAACGAACTTAAAAAAGACAATCAATAAGATGTAATAATGCGGCACAGGCACGGACGCGTCAGCAAACCGTGCCTCCAGACTGCATACAGCCTGCTAAAAAAAAACTAAAAGACAGCGCATTTGTTTTAAATAGCATAAATTTATTTTTATACATCAATAATACATTGTAATTTTGTGACGACATAATAACACGAATCTATGATAAGAACTCTTTACGCTCTATTCACAATATTGTCGTTCGTATCCTGCGCGAACACGTACAACATCCAAGGCTCGTCAAACGTACCTACGCTTGACGGACGCATGCTGTTCCTCAAGTCCTACGAGGGCGACGACATGAAGAAAATTGATTCATGCGATATAATACACGGTGAATTCAATTTCAGCGGGACCCTTGACTCGACCAAGATAGTGATGCTCTTCATGGACGACGAAGGAATAATGCCCGTAGTGCTCGAAAGCGGCGAAATAACAATAAACATCGACAACACACAACAGAAAGTTAGCGGTACGCCGCTTAACGAGAAACTGTTTGCATTCATCGAGAAATACAAACAGCTCGAAAGCGAGGTGAACGAGCTGGGGCACCTGCAAAGCCAGGCTATAATGGACGGCAAGGACCTCAACACCGTGAACATGCACCTTGCCGAAAAAGCAAGCCAGATAGCCGAACGCGAAGACAAGCTGGTAACATCTTTCATTGTTGAGAATTTCGACAACGTACTCGGTCCGGGTGTATTCTTCATGATGACAGCAGGCCACCGTTATCCTGAACTTTCACCGTGGATAGAAGACATAATGAGCAAGGCTACCGACAAGTTCAAAAGTGACCCGTACGTAAACGACTATTACAGGAAAGCACAGCAAAACCAAGCTATAATGAACGGCACGGCCGTGCCGGACGAAGTAACAATGCCCGCAGGTGATGCGCCGACGCCTAACGAGATGGCTGCCCCGGCAACAGGAAGCGTAGCCGACTCGACGGCAGCGCCTTTGGGCCAATGATGCAAGCCTGGCAAGACACAGGCATATAAGTTTGTTTATGAGAACACTGATAGGACACGCCACAATAGTAAACGAAGGCAAAGCAACAAAAGGATCAGTCGTAATTGAAAACGACCACATAACAGACATTCTAAAGGAAAACGAAACACCCCGCGGACTCTTCGACAGCATAGTCGACGCCACGGGGTGTTTCGTATTGCCGGGAGTCATAGACGACCATGTACACTTCCGTGAACCGGGACTCACGGCTAAAGCCGACATGGAGAGTGAAAGCCGGGCTGCAGCATACGGCGGGGTGACATCGTTCTTCGACATGCCGAACACAGTCCCGCAGACTACGACGCTTGAAGCCCTTGACGAAAAATTCAAGATTGCCGCCGGCAGCAGCCACGTAAATTATTCGTTCTTCTTCGGAGCGACAAACACCAACGCGGCCCTCTTCAGCAGTCTCGACGTACACAGGATTCCCGGCATCAAGCTGTTCATGGGCTCGTCTACGGGCAACATGCTCGTCGACCGTGAAGAAGCCCTTGACAGGATTTTCGCCACTGCCCCGCTGCCAATCATGGCACATTGCGAAGACACGGGCATAATAAACGACAACATGAAAGCGGCAAAAGCCGCCTTTGGCGACGACCCTGACGTTACACATCATCCTGAAATACGCAGCGAGGAGGCTTGCTACAAGTCGACCGAACAGGCCGTGCGCCTTGCCAGGAAGCACGGTGCACGCCTGCACGTGGCACATCTTACGACGGCACGCGAGCTTGAACTGTTCGAGCCGTGGACAAGCTCTATTCCGCAAATAACGGCTGAAGCCGTCGTAGCGCACCTGCTGTTCACCGATGAAGACTACAAGACGCTCGGTACAAGGATAAAATGCAACCCTGCCGTTAAAGGCAAGAGCGACCGTGAAGCACTACGCAAGGCACTGGCAGACGGACGCATAGCGGTAGTAGGCACAGACCATGCCCCCCATCAGTTTGCCAACAAACAGGGCGGATGCGCCCACGCGGCATCAGGCATGCCGATGATACAGTTCTCGCTGTTGGCTATGCTCGAATTGGTAGACGAAGGAGTGCTCACCATAGAACGTGTTGCCGAACTGATGTGCCACCGTCCGGCTTTGCTTTTCGACGTCAACGGACGCGGATTCATACGCAAAGGCTATAAGGCCGACCTCGCAATAGTGCGCCAATGCAATCCGTGGACAGTCACCGACGACATTATCCAGAGCAAATGCGGATGGAGTCCGCTTACGGGACATACGTTCAGGTGGAAGGTGGAACATACCTTCTGCAACGGCCGCCACATACTCGACAACGGCAACTTTGACAACGGATGCCGTGGCGAAGAAATAAGATTCAGATAATACCCGAAAGGCCGGCATTAACAAAAGACCGGCCATCATAACCAAAGACACAAAATGATTGCACGCATCTTCATATACCTGCTATTGTTCATCACCCTGCCCGACATTTATCTCGACCGCCGTTTCCTGCGCCGTCGCACACGATACCTGTGGTGGCAAAGGGTGTTGTGGTGGCTTCCGGGAGCGTTCATGTTCGTTTACACCATTGTGCTTGCATGCGACAAGAACTTCGCACCAGAAATCCTCGCGTTGCTGCACATCTATCTGCTGCTCTTGGGAGTACTTATAACTCCGAAGTTCATATTCGCCCTTTGCTCGTTCCTCGGGTGGGCACATTGTCGTTTCCACCATACGAAAAACAACTGGGGAAACCTCGTAGGACTAGTTCTGGCCCTTGTTGTGGATGCGTACGTAATATACGGAGCAACAATAGGATTCAAGAAATTTGAGGTCAGGCACGAGGACTACTACTCGGCCGACCTGCCTGCCGCTTTTGACGGATACAAGATTGTACATTTCAGCGACGCGCATGTAGGAACTTACGGAACGGTGTACGCCAGCGTACTTGAAAAGGCTATCGACAGCATTAACGCACAACAGGCTGACATGGTGGTATTTACAGGCGACCTGCAAAACATGGAGCCAAAGGAGATTTATCCCTTCATGCCAACTTTAAGCCGTATAACAGCCAAAGACGGAGTATTCTCCGTTTTGGGCAACCACGACTATTCAGGATACATAAAGGCTGACCGGAATACAAAAATTGCAAACGAGAGGGAACTTATAAGCCTTGAACGCCAGATGGGCTGGGACTTGCTGCTTAACAGTAATTGCGTAATCAGGCGCGGCAACGACTCCATAGTAATAGCAGGCATGGAGAACGACGGCGGCAAGAGATTCCCTCAAAAAGGAGACGTAAAGAGGACGATTGCCGGCATCAAAGGCAACGCATTCGTTATAATGCTCGAGCACGACCCGACATCGTGGCGCAAGAAGATACTGCCTCAAAGCAACGCACAACTTACGTTAAGCGGACATACGCATGCAGGACAAATGGCCGTATTCGGCCATTCGCCGGCTGAAATTAATTATAAGGAATGGTTCGGCATGTACCACGAAGGCAACCGTGCGATAAACGTTACAGCCGGCATGGGTGGCTTCATTCCTTTCAGGCTCGGCGTAAGCAACGAAATTGTCGTAATAACACTGCACAGGAAATAGCAGCATCGGCACTGATACGAAAACGGCTCCCGCAGGCTTATGGCAACTGCGGGAGCCGTTTATAATTATATAATAATTATTATTACTTGTACTTTTCCACCAAACCTGAATGTATTGCCTTATAACTCTCGTCCATTAAACGGCTTATGTTATCGGCTCCTTGCGATTGTGGATAAATCGGTGCGTGTATGGTTAGCGTCAGCTTGCGGCGGCGTACCCAATACCATTTGCTTGTACGCGGCAGCACGTCAAACGAACCGTTGATAGTAAGCGGCACTACAGGCAACTGCAGTTCGTCCGCCAGCATGTATGCGCCACGCTTGAATGTTCCCATGCGTCCCGTATAAGTACGCGAGCCTTCCGGGAATACAACAACGCTCATTCCGTTTTTCAGGGTCATGCGCGCCTTGTCGTATGTCTCCTTAACCTTGCTAGGTCCGCGTTTGTCGACAAATATCTGATGCGACTTCTCGCATGCAAAGCCTACAAACGGAATCTTACGCAACTGGCGTTTCATCATCCACTTGAAGTTGCGGCGAAGATGTCCGAATATCAGGAAAATATCAAAAGAGCCCTGATGGTTGCTAACAAAAACGTAAGACTCGCCGTGTTTTAAATTCTCGCGTCCTTTGACCTCAACCGGCAGCAGAAGCACCTTCAGCACCAATGTAGACCATATCACTGGCGGATAATAACCCCAAAAGTGGCCATTGCCGAGAGTACAGCCGATACTCGTTACGACTGAAGTCAATATCGTAAGGAATATTACTATCGGTAAAGCAATGAAAATCTGGTAAACTCGATATATGTATTTCATTGTAATGAAACGTTTTTCGTTATTCAACCAATTAGCTGATTTTAGGATATTTACGGGTCCACCCGTCCCAACGCAACCGCATGACACCGAAGAACGCCTCGCCGAATATGCCACCGCTCATCTTCGACACGCCTTCGCGCCTGTTCACGAAAATTACCGGCACCTCCTTTATCTTGAAACCTATCTTATAGGCGGTGTATTTCATCTCAATCTGGAAGCCATATCCCTTGAACCTGATCTTGTCAAGCTCGATAGTCTCAAGCACCTTACGGCGATAACACTTGAAGCCGGCCGTTGTATCGTGAACCTTGAAACCGGTAACAAACCTCACATATTTTGAAGCAAAATAACTCATCAGGACACGTCCAATCGGCCAATTCACGACATTAACCCCACTGACATACCTCGAACCGATAGCAACATCGTAACCCTCGTCATGGCAAGCCGAATAAAGGCGCGGCAAGTCATTCGGGTCATGGCTGAAGTCAGCATCCATCTCGAAAATATAGTCGTAACCATGGGCCAACGACCACTTGAAGCCCGTTATATAGGCAGTTCCAAGTCCAAGCTTTCCGCTACGTTCAATGATGAACAACCTGTCACCGAACTCATTGTCAATCAGACGATGCACGATGGCCGCCGTCCCGTCTGGCGAACCGTCGTCAATTACAAGAATATGGAAGCACTTTTCAAGATTGAATACCGCACGGATTATTTTCTCGATATTCTCTTTCTCGTTGTATGTCGGAATAATTACGATGCTGTCACTTTTGTTCATCATGCTTACTTACTAGAGGTTTACATACTGCAAAATTAGCATTTTTATTTAAATATGACGACAGTTTTTCAATATAAATCCGATAAAAGCATGAAATCTGCGCATTAAAAGAGCTTTTTAGTAAAAATAACAGATTGCGAAATTAAGAGGAAAGTGAAACAAGTATCAAGTAAATTATTTACATCACAACAAATGTCTGGTTATCCATAACAAACCGCTTGTTTACGACCAACAAAACGGCTGCTTTCGTATGAAAAACAGCCGAGTTTTGCATTGCAAACAGCAAGTTTATGATTTAAGACCAATACGCATTATTTTGCTTGCGATTTATTACGGAAAAGCATTCACACCGATTGTATGCAAATATTATAATGCGTTTCAATTACGATTTTTTGACATGGTAAAAAAGCTACAAGCGTTTTACAGCAAAAATCAACCGGTATTTAAACAAAGAAAAAAGAAAGAGGAGACTCAGACCTAAAGAAACAACCAATGGCTGAAAGTCTGAATCTCCTCTTTACAAATACCGCTAACTCTGCTTATTCTTCGCTGTCGTCTTCAGAAACCTTGACTATGCGTTGTGCGTTCCGTGCCCTGTTTGCAATTATCAGCGGAACACGCTCCACAACTACGACCGACGTGTCAAGTCCCAATGCGTTAGGCTCTCCAATACCAATCCTGCGGATAAGGGCATAAAGGCTCATCAGCAGGTTTTGTTTACGGTCGCGTGAATCTTCAGGATAATATATCCTATGAATAATGATGAAACAGAAGTCGCCGGGTATCTTGTTCTTACGTAAAGAAGGATAAGAACTCGTAAGTTCCAGTTCGCCGTCGGCAACAAGGTCTTCAACGACCTGCCTCAGGTAAAGGCTTACACGTGGCTCTATGCGGAAGCCTATGCGCATGTTGACGCTGAACAATGTATCCTTTATCAATGTGGAGCAGGTGTACTCGAGCGTGTCGGGCGTATCGACAAACTCAAGGTTAATCAGCCAGTAATGGTCGGCGCGTTTGGGTTGCTTGTTGATTATTGAATACAGCAACTTGTCGTCCACACACCCGTCCTTGTGCGCGTGGTTGACATAGACAAGATTTGAAGCGTACTTAGGTATGCTCTCGTCGGCCTTAATATCGGAGATAATTCCGTAATAATCGCTCAAACGCCTGGTCGACATGTAGCGGCGGCGTATCTTCTGCGCCCCCACCCACACGAACATTATGAAACAAATCAATCCTCCGATAAGCAATGTAAACCAACCGCCGGCTACGAACTTCGACAAATTGGCAGCGAGGAAAATTCCTTCAATCACACAATAACCGCCCACAAAAAGCACGGTCAACGCACGTGAGACGCCACGCATGCGCAAATAGAAGCCCAACAGCTGTGTCGTCATCAGCATGGTTATGGTAATGGCAAGACCGTAAGCCGCTTCCATGTGGCTTGAGTCACGGAACAGCAACACGGTGAAAACCACTCCTATGTACATTGCAAGGTTCACCATCGGGATGAACAGCTGCCCTTTCACGTTTGTAGGATGCTTGATGCGCATGCGCGGCCAGAACCTCAAGTTCATGGCTTCACTCAATATCGAGAACGAGCCGCTTATGAGGGCCTGGCTTGCCACGATGGCCGCCCCGGTTGCCATTACGATTGAAAAGAGCAATATGCCTTGAGGCATAATGGCGTAGAACGGATTTTCATGGCCAACAGCCATGTCCGGATTTGACAGCACCCATGCGCCCTGTCCGAGATAATTCAGGATGAGCATTGACTTTACAAATATCCAACTTATCGTGATGTTGCGCTTGCCGCAGTGACCCAAGTCGGAATACAAGGCTTCGGCACCCGTAGTACAAAGGAACACCGCACCAAGTATGAGAAACCAATGCGGCGACTCAATCAGCAAGCATATAGCATAATAAGGGTTGAAAGCCTTCAACACCTGGGGACAAGCCACCAGGCCGATTGTGCCAACAATGCCCAGCAATAGGAACCAAAGCAGCATGAACACACCGAACGGCCGTCCGATATGCTCCGTGCCGAAACGCTGTACGAAAAATATTACCGTAATAATGCCAAGGGTGATTGGGATTACTGGCAATTCCGGGTCGATGCCCCTAAGTCCCTCTATCGCAGTGGTTACAGTAATGGCAGGGGTAATTATGCCATCGGCAAGCAACGTGCCCGCCCCTATTATGGCTATTATGTAAATCCACTTCCTCCTGTGTTTTCGCAGAAGGGCGTAGAGCGCAAGTATGCCTCCCTCGCCGTTGTTGTCGGCATTAAGGGCTACCAACACATACTTTATCGTAGTTTGGATGGTCAGCGTCCAAATAATGCACGAGAGCGCGCCCAAGACATAATTGGTGTCAAGCGTCTCGCCCGTGTTTACAATAGCTTTCATTACATAAAGCGGCGACGTTCCTATATCGCCGAAAACAATACCCAATGTAACAAGCAACCCGGCAAACCCGACCTTATTCATCGTCTGGGATGTACCGTCGTGTAATGTTCTTGCCATAAAACGTTAGTTTGTTATTATATTATTAATCTCTTTTTACGCGCTGCAAATATAAAGCAATATTTCAATCGTTTCCACTGACGCATACCATTACTTGCCAATTCGGGCCAAAAATTGACATACATCATTAACAGACGAAACTTTAGCCTGTATTCGAGACAGCATTACACAAGTAGGACAATGCAGCAGAACTAATACCTACAACCAACAAACAACCTTTATCACACCTTCAGCAGGCCGATATTTACCGCTCTAAAATACATCTTTGATTCGATAGCATAAAAAAACCGGAAAACCTTATAAAGGATTTCCGCTTTTTTATTGAAGGGTGGAGGGTGGGGCTCGAACCCACGACATTCAGAACCACAATCTGACGCTCTAACCAACTGAACTACATCCACCGTGTTATAAATGCCTTATCTCTTAAGGCGGTGCAAAGATACGGGATTTATTCGATTCCGCCAAATAAATCCCGTACTTTTTTCGTTTTTTAATTATTTTGCAGGTGTCTTAGGAGCTTGCGGAGCCTGATTTGCAGTTCCTTCAGCAGGAGCGGCCTGCTTAGCAGGAGCGGCCTGCTTAGCCGGAGCAGCCTGCTTTGTCTGGCTGGCGCCAAATCCAGGCAGATTGTTAGGATTGGTCTGCTGCTGTTCGGTTGCGTTTCTTTCTATAACGCTCTCCGATGTGGTTGCCTTCGGAGCAACATAAGCACAGATTACGCTCAGAATTACCATTGCGATGGCAAGTCCCCAAGTTGTCTTTTCAATGACATCCGTAGTCTTGCGGACACCCATGATTTGGTTTGAAGATGAGAAGTTGGATGCAAGTCCTCCACCTTTTGATTCCTGTATCAGCACTATTCCTATCATCAGCAGTGCCACCAGTACGATTAAGATTACAAATAATGTGTACATTGTCTTTATTTATATTTATTATTTATTATCAGTTTTTCCAAAAATCGGATTTGGTCTGCAAAGTAAGCATTTTTTTTTGGATAATTCAAATTTAAACGCTTAATAATTTCCAAAGCCTTTGAATATCGCCCCTGCTTTATGTAAATCTGGGCTAAAGTCTCTGTAAAATATTTCTCATCGCCTTCTTTTTTCTCACTGCCTTCAAGTTCGGGCAGATACTCAGGCTCGTCCTTGAGCTCTATCTTTCCGTTCTCGTTGTTTATGAAATTGTCGATAAGGTCTTGTCCCTTCATTGCAGGACTCTCGTCTGACGCATTGGATTCGTCATCACTCTCTGATTCAAGCAAATACGCAACATAGTCTATTGCCGCGTCTGCCGGTGTAGGCTTGCGCTTCTTGCGTGTTTCCTTGTCCTTTACCTCTTCCGTATCGGCTGGTATTGAGTCAAGGAACTGGTCGATGAGCGATATCGTACGGCTGCCACCGCTGCCATCCTTCTCCTTCACGGCAGCTTGCTTCTGCTTTTCCTTCTCGGCCATGCGCAACCTGTAATGTGCGGCCTCGACAAGGTTGAACACCACCTTGCGGTCGGTCACATATACGGCCGAGCGCCTTAATTCCTCGTCGAAAGAAGGGTCGTGGAGCAGATACAGGTTCTGCAACAGCAGCAAACGAGCTGTCTGGAAATACGGATATAAAGCAAGAAGAGAACGCAAATCGTACAGCGTTTCCTTATCCATCAGTTCCGGATGTTTTATCAATTGCTCTAAATCCATAGGCTTATTTAAGGCTTACCAGTTAGCAACCGTCGCATTGAATATCTGGTCTGTTATGTCTTCAACCATTTGCGTTACAAGCTCTTCCTGTACTGAAGTAAACGATGTCGTCGTCTCAAATGAAGCTGTAGCAGTAAACTGCCGCTCGAAGTCCTCGCTATGATTGGCGTTGTTTGTGAACCTTACGTTGACCGTCATTGACAGTTCAGCCTGTGCCGACGTTCCTTCAGCCGTCACAGACTTGTTCCTTTGCGAATACTGGGTTATCTCGCCCTCTATCTTCAGGTCGCCGTTGTTCTTGACCTGTATGAGGCGCGTATTGTTGGCGAAGATGTCTTTCAGCTCATTGTTGAATATGCTTGCCATGGGCGCCCATACGTAGCTGGACCTGATCGGGAAATCAGCTATCTGGATGGTCTTTGTCTTCGTATAGTCGATGCTTGCACCGTTGAACTTGTATGAAACGCTGCACGACACCAGGCATATTACGACTGCAACCAGCATCGACAACCGCCTGAAGCGCGGGCTGCCGGTACCGGTAATACGCCACTTCGTGTATGATTTGACCTTATTTTTCAAGTCCATATTGCTTAATCCTCCTATACAGGGTGCGGTCTGATATTCCAAGCTCCTTTGCCGCCTTCTTCCTGTTGCCGCCGTTGCGCTCGAGCGCCTTTTCTACCATTTGCCTGCCCAAGTCGTCAAGGTTCAGGCTCTCGAGCTCAGATATTTCCTCCGCTACGGCATCCTGCACCACGGGCGCCTGCCTTTGCGCCGGACGCGCCACGGGCACGCCGTCTGATATTATCGCAGGGAAACCTGGCTCCTTACGCTCTACGGCGTTTACCTGCGCCATGTCTATCTGTTTCCTGAGACTGTTCATCTCGCGGCGCAGGTCGCTGACGTTGCCGCGCAGTTCGTAAAGTATCTTGTACAATATTTCGCGTTCGCTCTCGAACGAATGGCTGCCGCCTCCGGAACTTATCGTGGCAAGCTGCGTGCTCTCGACGTTTTCAGGTATGAACTTACGTATCGCCATGCCGTCAATCTCACGCTTCTCGCTCAACACAGACATCTGCTCGGTTATGTTCTTCAGCTGCCTTACGTTGCCGGGCCACTTGTACTTCATCAACGCGGCTTTTGCCTCGTCGGTAAGGGTTATTTTCGGCAGTTGGTACTTGTCGGCCATCTGCATGGCAAACAGGCGGAACAGCAGTATTATGTCTTCGCCACGGTCGCGCAGGGGCGGCATCTGTATGGGTATGGTGTTCAGACGGTAATACAAGTCCTCCCTGAACCGTCCCTCGCTTATTGCCTTGCGCATGTTGACGTTGGTGGCGGCAACTATGCGCACGTCGGTTTTCATTATCTTCTGTCCGCCTACACGGATGTACTCGCCCGTCTCGAGCACCCTCAGCAGCCTTGCCTGTGTGGCAAGCGGCAGCTCGCCCACCTCGTCAAGGAAGATGGTGCCCTTGTTAGCCACGCCGAAATAGCCTTCGCTCTCGCCTATCGCACCGGTGAAAGAGCCTTTTTCGTGGCCGAACAGCTCGCTGTCTATCGTACCTTCGGGTATGGAGCCGCAGTTGATGGCAAAATACTTCTCGCGCCGGCGCGGAGAGTTGTCATGGATAATACGTGGTATTATTTCCTTACCGACACCGCTCTCGCCTATTATAAGCACGGACAAGTCTGTCGGTGCCACCTGCAAGGCAACATCGAGAGCCCGGTTCAACGCGTCGCAGTTGCCGACAATGTTGTACCGCTGTTTTACCTTTTGAAGCTCCGTAGTGTTCATTTAGCTGACAAAATTACGCATTTTATTTTAATTATGCAAAACGCCCGTGTAAAATATATGTTTTATTAATGAAAGTATGGCGGATAATGATTAATTTTGCACATTGAAAAAACCTGATTATGATTGGAACGATTGTCAATACGTGCGCGATAATTGCCGGCACCATTGCAGGAACAATTCTCAACCGTGGAATAAAAGAAAGATACAAGACCGCATTATACAACGCCCTCGGACTTGCCAGCCTCATGATAGGGCTTAACGCCGCCATAAGCAACATGCCCAAGAGCAAGTTTCCCGTGCTGTTCATACTTTCGCTGGCCATTGGCAGCGTGGTCGGCACGGCGGCCGACATAGACGGCAGGTTCAGGCGCGCCGTGGAACGCCGCTCGAAGACAAACAACGGGCGCAACCTGGCCGACGGGCTGTCGACCGCCATACTGCTATACTGCATCGGACCGCTGTCGATGCTCGGCCCGGTAATAAGCGCACTCAACGGCGACAACACGTTCCTGTACACCAACGCCACGCTCGATTTCGTATCTTCAACCATATTTGCGTCGACTTATGGCATTGGCATGATTCTCGCCGCCCCGGTGCTTTTCTGCTGGCAAGGACTGTTCTACCTTGTAGCCGAAGTATCAAGCTCGGCGGTAAGCGAGGCGCTCATGGCCGAACTGCTGATTGTCGGCGGACTGATGATAACAGGCAGCGGGCTGTCGCTGCTCAACATTAAAGACTGCAAGACGCTCAACCTGCTGCCTTCACTGCTGGTGCCAGTGGCGTGGTTTGCCGTCAAGGCACTGTTCTGACCGGCGCACAAGTACCGTTTAACCATGAATTTAATTCCAAAAACAAGTATGAAAATTATCAAAACCGCAAAATTATTATCAATCATCGCAGCCGTAATAATGCCTTGCTCGTGCAACGGCAGCAAACAGCCGGCGCAAGAAAACGTAAACAACAATACGGAAGGAGTGACTGTAATGAAGATGGGCAATGACCTGACGCTTATGGCCATCAACGACAACGACGGCGAAAAACGCATGCCCAACTCGCTGTTCTACGGCGATGACGACTCGGCGAAAGTAGACAGCCTCTCGCCCGAAGGCTCCGTACCGTCGTCGATAAGCTGCTTCATCGTTGAGACCGGAGGCAAGAAGATATTGTTCGACACTGGCAACGGAACCGCGCGCGGCGGCAAACTCGTGGAGAGCATGAAGAACGCCGGCATCGAGCCGGGCGACATAGACGTGCTGATGCTGACGCATTTCCACATGGACCACCTTGGCGGCATGGTGCAAGAGGGCAAGAAGGTATTTGCCAACGCCGACGTCTACGTACCCGAAAAGGAATACGCCGCATGGATGGCGATGAGCGGCAACAACGCCAAGGAAGCCATGAACGTGTTGGCGGCATACAATGACCGCCTGCACAGATTCACTTACCAGGACACCCTGCCACTGGGAGTGAAGGCCCTGCCTGCACCCGGACATACGCCGGGGCACACGGTATACCAAACAGGCAGGCTGCTCATTGTGGGCGACCTGATGCACGGATACGACTTGCAGATACAGGACCTTGACATCTGCCCGTCCTACGACATGGACAGGAAGCAGGCAATAGAGTCGAGGAAAAAGTATGTGGACTACGCAAGGCGCAACAAGCTGACGGTGGCAGGCATGCACTTCCCAGGCAACGGCGTCAAGGAAAACTTGTAAAACAACAATGACACACCCCGGCCGTCAATGATGATTACCACCAAAAGACGGCCGGGGTTACAGAATGCCGGCAGGCAAGCAAGGAGCCTGCGCCATTTACTTTTCAAGCATGACGCTCCTTGTCCACTCTCTTATGGCGTCCTCGCTTGTGCCGTTCAACAGCTTGCCCTCGTTCCAATCAAGGGCGGGATACGTCTTTTCAAGCGTTCGCACGCTGTTGCTTATCCCGCTTCCGCCCGACGTAGCAAACGGAACAATCATTTTACCTTTCAAATCATTACTCTCGATAAAAGTGTTGACAACCCTCGGAGCCTCGTCCCACCAGATAGGGAAGCCTATGAATACGACGTCGTAACCGGCAATGTCGACGCCCTGTTCCTTCAGTGCGGGACGGGCTTTAGGGTCGTTCATCTCTACCGAACTGCGCGACTTCTTGTCGTTCCAGTCAAGGTCGGCAGACGAATACGCCTCCTTCGGGACAATCTCATACAGCGTGCCGCCCGTGGCTCCGGCAATGCTGCGCGCCACTTCTGCCGTGTTTCCGGTGGCAGAGAAGTAGGCTACCAGTGTCTTAGGATTGTTTTCCATGTTCTTTTTCTCCGTTTTTTGTGCGCAAGCGGTAAAGCATACGGCTGCAACCGCCGCAATTGTGATTAAGATCTTGTTCATAATTATTAGGTTATCTGTTGTTTTACTTGATTTTCAATCCGGGAATAAGAGGTTCAACGTCAACAAGTTCCAGTTCTTCGACCATGGCCGACGTTCCTTTTTTGTATTTGTTAAAATGCGGTGTGGACAGATGTTTCCTGTAAGCCGTAGTATCCGAGTAAATTTCAAGGATGGTTATCTTGTTTGGCCTGTCCTTTTCAGCAGTGGCATACAGAGTCAGAACGCCTGGTTCAAGCCTCATCGATGCTTCAATCTCCTCCTTCAGTAAACCGTTGTAGGCATCGAGCATGTCCGGCTTTACCGTTATCCTTGACAGGCGTACAAGATTAACACCGGCCTTTATCGTCCGGGCATATTCCTGCTTTATTATGCCAAGAGCCTTTATTGCTGCCGGAAAACCTATATAAGGCAGGCACTGTATTATTGCCGCAGTCATAATTTCAGGTGTGTTGCCTACGTTCACGTTTCCATGATAATGGGAGCGTAGCTGGCTTTCAGCTCCAACAGTAGCCAGCACGCAGTAGCCCAGCAGCTCGCGCGTCTTAAGGTCAAGAGCGCCACGGCTGTATATCTCTCCGAAGAAATAGTCTGTAAGGAAACGCTCAACGTCATTGCCCATACCACCAGGCACACCCTCCATCGCAGAAGATATGCCGCCCGGATAAAGCCTGTCCTGGATGGCCTTGCCCGTGTCATGGCGGCTGCCGTCAGTCACACATCCCTGCCTTTCAAGAGGCAACTCTATGCCGTGTTCCTCAAAAACTGCATTGACAGCCACCGTGGCGTTAAGCATCTTTGGGAACCCTATGAACGGAGCCGTAAGATAAATCACCTCACGCAGTTCTTCAGGAGAAACTCCAACATTGAGTGCGGCACCGGCGTGGGCTTCAAGTTGGGGTATGGCCTGCTGTACGGCAAGAGTGATGCAGGTAATCATTTCACGCTGTTTCATGGTAAGGTCGCCAGTCTGGAACACTTCGCCGAAGATGAATTTCTGCAGTATATCCATCATTTCCGGGTCTGTGCCCTGCCCTGTCAGCGCCTCGGCACCGAACAGCTGGCGGTAATTCAGTTTGCAAGCATCTATCCTATTCATCTTTTCTGTTGTTTGCGCTATCACCGGCAAGCAGCCTACAACGATGAAAGCCATTATTCCTAAAATCTTCCTCATCTGTAAAATATTTTCCATTCCTAATATAGTTGTCCATGTGTGCGCAGCGACTTTAACGGCATGCGTTTCCCAACCATATTGCAATACATGGCTTTTCGTCTCATAAAAGGATACCTTTTGCAGGCTGAGAGGCCATCTTTTGCACGGTAAGAAGCCATCTTTTGCAACGCCGTTTGCTGCGAACTGTTTCCCTGCTGCTAAAGTATTGGATTTCAGTATATCTCCAGACTTTTCACAACAGTGCAAAGATAGCAAATCCGGATGAAATGTAATGTATCTGTTTCATCGGCAAATCAAAACATTTTACTGAATATAACTCCTACCGTAAGCTCACCGTCCATGACGGCTGGACCTGCAATGCGCAGCCTCTTTAAATCATTTTTATGCTATTTGCCGGCAATCTCGTTTTTTTCCATTATCTTTGTCCGGCCCTTATCCTGTAATGACAGGCAGAGGCCTGGCATAAAGTATTGACCTGATTAGACTGAACAATTAAAAATATTATGGAAAAGAACAGAATAACGGAACTTTTCGGGATAAAGTATCCCATAGTACAAGGCGGAATGGTATGGTGCAGCGGCTGGAGGCTGGCGTCGGCTGTGAGCAACGCAGGCGGACTGGGCCTGTTAGGCGCAGGCTCGATGCACCCAGAGACACTTGCCGAACACATATCCAAGATGAAGGAGGCGACCGACAAGCCGTGGGGCGTCAACGTGCCGCTGATGTATCCGGAAATCGACCGACTGATGCAACTAATCATCGACAGCGGAGTGAAGATTGTATTCACGTCGGCAGGCAGCCCCAAGAAGTTTACGCCGATGCTGCACGAGGCGGGGATAAAGGTTGTACACGTAGTGTCGAGCAGCAAGTTTGCACGCAAGTGCGAGGAAGCCGGGGTAGACGCCATCGTGGCAGAGGGCTTCGAGGCCGGCGGACACAACGGCCGTGAGGAGACTACTACGATGACGCTCATACCACAGGTGCGCCGCGCCACAAGCCTGCCGCTCATCGCAGCAGGTGGCATAGCGTCGGGCGAGGCAATACTTGCGTCGATGGTGCTCGGTGCAGAGGGCGTACAGATAGGTACACTGTTCGCACTGACAGAGGAGAGTTCGGCGTCTGATGCATTCAAGCAGAAGTGCGTATCGCTGCAAGAGGGCGACACCATGCTCTGCCTGAAGAAGATTGCCCCTACCCGACTGGTTAAGAACACGCTGTACGACAAGGTGAAGGAGGCCGAGGACAACGGTGCGTCGGCAGACGAGCTGCGCGAGATACTGGGCAAGGCGGCGTCGAAGCGCGGCATCTTCGAGGGCGACATGGACGGCGGCGAGCTTGAAATAGGACAGATAGCCTCGGCGGTAGGCAGCGTAAGGCCCGTGGCCGAAGTTATGCGCACGCTTGTCGAAGGATTCGACAAGGCGAAAGAAGCCATCAGGTAACAACACGCAACGAAGGAGCCGGGGGCTGCCGCAGCATGGAGTATGTTCCATGACCGTGCGGCAGTCCCCGGCTCCTTTGTTTATAGTATATCTTGCAAAATATATTCCCTACCCTTACTTGAACCCCTTGTTCAGCCATTTGCCCCTGAACAGGCGGACAAGGAATATCGTTCCGCGGAACGTCAGCTCTATTGCCATTGCCGTCCATACGCCGGGCAGGCCGTACACCGGGGCGAGCCATGCGACCAGCCAGGCCGTACACCGGGGCGAGCCATGCGACCAGCGTAAGGCGGAGGAGCCACATCGAGGCAAAGTTCATGCATGCAGGAACGAACGTGTCGCCTGCGCCGAGGCATACGCTGTATACGACTATCGAAGCGGCGAACATCGGCTCGGCAAAGGCTTCGATGCGCAACGACTGCGAGCCTAGCAGGCGCACCTGCTCGTCAGGTGTCATTATGGCTATCATCTCGGGGGCCAGGACATACATCACGGCACCCATGAAAGCCATTACGCCCATGCCAAGGAACACCGTACGGTAGGCAAAACCGCGCGCCAGCCTTTGCCGGCCTGCGCCTATGCTCTGGCCTACAAGCGTGGTGGCCGCCTCGCCAATGCCGTAGCCCGGCATGTAGCAGAGGCTCTCGGCGGTGATTGCCAGCGTGTTGGCTGCTATGGCAATGTTGCCGAGCGGAGCAACAATCATCGTGCTTACAATCTGCGCACCGCTCATCATCATGTACTGCGCGCCCATGGGCAGGCTTATCCTGGCGGCGTTGCGCAGGTAGTTCCACTGCGGGGCGAACGTCCACTTACCGTTCCTCAACGACAGTTCGGGCGAACGTACCGTAGCGAACCATGTCTGCAAGACGCCAGTCACTGTATAGGCAAGCGCCGTACCGAGCGCAGCACCGGACACGCCCATGCCTGCCCCGGGCATGGTAATGCCGATGCCGAAAAGCGAAACATGGCGAGTCTCATAAATAAGGAAGAAGTTGAACACCACGTCGAGCACGCACATAAGTATGCTCGTAAGGCTGGGTATGCGCATGTTGCCCGAACATTTCAGCATGCTCGACGACAGGACGCCTATCTGGTAGACTGGCAAAGCAAGGCAGTATATCATGAAATACGACGAGGCGTCGGCCTGGATGCTGGCATCACCGCCAAGCCAACGCGGCAACGGACCGGCTATTGCCACGCATACCGACGTAAGTATTATCGTGAAAAGGGCCGTGGCCATAAGTCCCTGACGGAACACCTGGCGCGCCTTGTCGAAGTCGTTGGCACCAATGAAGTGGGCAGCCTGCACCGAGAAACCGAGCGCAGCAGCCGACGTAAGTCCGCCGAAAAGCCACGTGGTAGACTCTACTATGCCTATCGACGCCGATGCCTCGGCGCCGAGCGAGCCGACCATCGACGCGTCGATGTAGAACATCATTATCGTTGTAAGCTGGGCCAGTATTGACGGCACACTGAGCTGGACTATCAGGTTCAGCTTCTGACTGCCGCTCATCTCGCGGCCGTCGCGTATCATTGCCAGCAGCGCATTGTCCTTTGTACTTGAAAACATAGTGCAAATTTAATACTTTCCGGGCAAAGATATGACACCGCCCGGGGTAAAAAGAAAAACTGGAGCCTTCAACGAAGGCTCCAGCCGTAATTATCAACTTAATTATGAAACATTTTCTAAAATCAACGGAGGCCGTGTCATAATGCTTTCCCCGCCCCCGGGATACCTGTTGCTGTTAGTACAGCAAACAGGATTTTGAACATCTTGTTACCTAAACACTAACCTTATTACCTTAATACCTATGAAACTTTCTCTTGTGCCTCACGGCACGCTTTGTTACCCTTACTAAAACAATCTTTTCTTATTACCTTATAACTTAATACCTATCAAACTAACACCTATTGTTTTGTTTTGACGATGCAAAGATACGACTGTTTGCGCACACAGCAAAGAAATACGACGTTTTTTTGCACCTTTACGCATAATTTTTGATATAAGTCAATAAACAAATCCGCCAAATCCATCCTCATTGCCCCGACCGGCAGCCTGACTACTGCCCGTCGGCACGCAAAACAGGAAGCGGGGGAGAAGCCGGACTTAACCCTGCTTCTCCCCCGCACCGTATGCGTCAAGCGCGTATCTTGCGCCGTTCTATCACTCTGTCACCCACCTGCCGGGCGCCACACTCCAAGGCACCGGCGTTGTGCCGGCACGGTAGTATGCCAGCAGTTCGACGTCGAACACCAGCGTGCTGTAAGCTGGTATCGAGCCGTTGTCAGCCGAACCGTAGCCCAACTGGTAGGGTATGTACACGCGCCAACGGTCGCCTATGTGCATGTATTGCAGGACTGTGGTGAAACCGTCTACCAAGCCTCCCACGTAAAACGTTACGGGCTTGACCGTTGCCGGATTGTAATCGCCCTTGTAGTTGCCGTCGAACACGTAACCCGACGGGTATGACGCCGACGGCATAAGACGGCCCTGGTAGTTAACCATCACCGAGTCTGAAAACATCGGGCATCCGCTGCCCGTGCCCTCCTTTATCACCTGCACGGCTATATAGTCGTAGTAGTCGGCCTGGATGGTGTCCTCGAGCGAGTAGCTCCTTATCAGCTTCCACGTGCCGTCCGCATTCTCGAGCGCCTGCCCGTATATGTCGGAGAAGTACGTGTCGTTGCGCTCCTGCCATCCCTCAAACTCATCATACGTGTCCTCGCTCTCGCTGCATGCCGTAAACGTGGCGGGCAGCAGCGCAAGCAACAGATACATTAAGTTATGTAGCTTCATCGTTACTGCAATTTTTTTAACAGGCTTGCTATGCTCACCTTGTCCTCTATTATGCCGCGCAGGTCGGCTATGTTGACGCGCTCCTGCTCCATCGTGTCGCGGAAACGCAGCGTCACCGTGTCGTTCTCGAGCGTGTCGTGGTCAACCGTAATACAATACGGAGTACCTATTGCGTCCTGGCGGCGGTAACGCTTGCCTATCGAGTCCTTCTCGTCGTACTGGCAGTTGAAGTGCAGCTTCAGTCCGTCGATTATTCCGCGCGCCTTCTCGGGCAGCCCGTCCTTCTTCAACAGCGGCATCACGGCCAGCTTCACAGGCGCAAGGGCGGCAGGCAGCTTCAACACTACGCGGGTCTCGCCGCTCTCCAGCTTCTCCTCGCAGTATGCGTGGCACATTATCGAGAGGAACATGCGGTCTACGCCGATCGACGTCTCGATGTCGTACGGAGTGTAGCTCTCGCCAGTCTGCGGGTCGAAGTACTTTATCGACTTGCCCGAGAACTTCTCGTGCTGCGACAGGTCGAAGTCGGTGCGGCTGTGTATGCCCTCCACCTCCTTGAAGCCGAACGGCATGCGGAACTCTATGTCGGTAGCCGCGTTGGCGTAGTGCGCCAGCTTCTCGTGGTCGTGGAAGCGGTAGTTCTCCTCCCCGAAGCCCAGTGCCTGGTGCCACTTCATGCGCAGCTCCTTCCACTTGTTGAACCACTCCATCTCCGTGCCCGGCTTGACGAAGAACTGCATCTCCATCTGCTCGAACTCGCGCATGCGGAAGATAAACTGGCGCGCCACTATCTCGTTGCGGAACGCCTTGCCTATCTGCGCTATGCCGAACGGTATCTTCATGCGCCCCGTCTTCTGCACGTTCAGGTAGTTCACGAAGATGCCCTGCGCCGTCTCCGGGCGCAGGTATATCTTGCTGGCAGCGTCGGCAGTCGAGCCCATCTCCGTAGAGAACATCAGGTTAAACTGGCGCACGTCAGTCCAGTTCTTAGTGCCGCTTATCGGGTCCACTATGCCCTCGTCCAGTATTATCTGCTTCAGCTCCTCCAGGTCAGGGCCCTGCATCGCCCTGGTGTAACGCTCATGCAGGGCGTCGCGCTTCTGCTGGTGGGCCATTACGCGCGGGTTAGTCTCGCGGAACTTCGCCTCGTCGAAGGCCTCGCCAAACTTCTTGCGCGCCTTCTCCACCTCCTTGTTTATCTTCTCCTCATATTTTGCTATCTGGTCCTCTATCAGCACGTCCGCACGGTAGCGCTTCTTAGAGTCGCGGTTGTCTATCAGCGGGTCGTTGAAGGCGTCAACGTGTCCGCTCGCCTTCCATATCGTAGGGTGCATGAAGATGGCCGAGTCTATGCCCACTATGTTCTCGTGCAGCAGCACCATGCTCTTCCACCAATACTCCTTTATGTTGTTCTTCAGTTCAACACCGTTCTGCCCGTAGTCGTACACCGCGGCCAGACCGTCATAGATGTCGCTGCTCGGGAATACGAAGCCATACTCCTTGCAGTGCGACACTATTTTCTTAAAAACATCATCTTGTGCCATTCTTTGTTTCCTTTACCTTATATCTTTATTTGTTATATTCCGATTAATAAAAGCCATGCGCCGCTTACAAAAAGCCACGCACGCACCCGCTTTTGCCTGCAAAGATAATGCAATTAGCCTTAAAAGCAAAATTATAAGGCGTTAAACAAGCTTTTTTATTGTTACCTTACACCGCAGCGTTTACAAAAGAAACGTTACCGTACGACATCTTGACGGCTGACTTACACCAATACAACAGCAAAGCCCATGGCTGACGCACAACACCATGGGCTTAACTGTTTAAACAAACAGCATGTATTAATCAAAATAAATGTTACTGGTTGGCTACAAAAATTTCCGCTTTATCCAAAAAGCCAATTCTATGACGACATCAATCCCCAATAACAGAAGAAACCACCAATTATTGAAACCAAAACTAAAACCTATGGATACAAGCATTATCCCTTCCAATATGAGCCGATATCCATAAGGCATAGCTCTCAGCTCATTCTTAACCGACCCAGGGCCGGTTGACATGGCTCCACTTATCTCTGGTTTAAACCCATCGCCATCAGGAACCACAATAACGAGCATCACAACAAGCAGGTCTGCCGCAAACTCGAACATAGAACCTACCAAACTTACAACATCAGACTTTACAAGATACTCAAGTGGCAATCCTATGGCATAAAGTGCGACGACAACCCAGAAATAACGTCTCCATGTAAAGCGAAGGCGTGAGACAATCTTAAAAAACAGTTCTTCCATATACCTTACATTTATCATAAATTGAAATCGTAATTAACCCAAACTGATATAATAAGAAGAACCAGAATCGACCTTCACGTCTTCATTGCCTGAACACGAACTCATTACACAGGCAGCCACCAAGGCACAGACAAAAAACAAAAACTTTTTCATAATAATAAAATATTATAATGTTAACCATATACCGGCGGCGATTTTCGCAACCGTCCTTTTTTCTTATCAGCAGTCAGGTCTGCCTTTGTCTTGTTTTCCAGCCGTGCCGAGCGCCGGTGTCGTCATATAATGTCGTTGCCCTTGTCGCTTTTCTTGTCGGGCGGGAAACCTATCAGGCTCATCACACCCGACAGTCCGTCAGCCAACAAACCGATGACGGCAGTCACCAACACTGATACGACTGAAAAAATGTTTTTAACTTTCTTCGTCTTTTTCATTTGCAAAATTATATTATAGGTTCAACTTATCAATATTTCCGCGTGTGCAAAGCGTGTTCAAGCGGTGTGCATCTTCATGCACACTGGCATAAGCGCATGCGCACACAACCATAACTCCCTTATAATGAGCGTATTATCTTATCCCACTCCGCAGGTGAAGCCTTTTCGCCGAAAGCCTTGAAGAACAGTCTTCGCCGCACTGAAGTTATAGCTTCTTTGCTATGGTTGGTCATCTGGGCTATGTTTACCGGTGCCACGCCTATCTTTACCAACAGGCAAACACGGTATTCGTGCCTGCTCATGCTACATAGTTCGCGCACTTTACGCCCGAAGCCACAGTACACCCTGTTCACCTCCTCGTCCAATTCGCGCCACTCGATGTCTGTCAGCGACACCTGCTTAACAGGATACTCGCTTATCCTCTTCTGTACATTCATGTATGCGCCGGTAGCCACCAATTGCTCAAACCGTCCGTCGTGCCCGCCTGTTCCGGCAGCCTCAGCCTCGATGTGCCTTAACCGTTCTTTCTTGAAACGTCGCAACTGGGCTCGCAACCTGTTGCGTACAACGAGAAAAGCCGTCGCCAAAGCTAAAACAATACACAATGAACCGAGCACAACCAGTTTCACTTGGTCATTATTACGCTTCACTATCAATTCCATGTTCTCCTTCTCCCTCAACTTATAGTCATACATGGCGTAAGCGTCAGCCATCTCATCTGCCGCCGTCACGGCCGCTACGGAATCACCATAAGCGCGGTACATGGCGAAACATCGACGTGCCGCTGACACGTCGCCACGTTCAAGATAATATTCCGTCATCCTGCCGTAAGCCGCACGCCGTCCATAAACGTTTCCTTCCGAGACAAGACGCCGGTCACAAACCAATGCCGAATCGGCCATACCGGCCTGTGCGTAATAGTCGGCATAGATTGACAGCGTGGAACTAATATCGGCTGAGTCAACATATACCTCCGAGCACCGCAACGCACGTCCTGCCATTTCCGTATTCCCCTTTATCAGCCAGATTACAGCCATCTGCCTGTTCACGTTGGCATAGGCTTCCATTTCACCACACGCCAGTGCAAGCTCTGCCGCACGGCTGTAATACGAAAGTGCCGAATCTCCCCGGTTCAGGCTCCAACTCTCCTCGCCAATGTCTCTCAGGCTAAACACCATTCCCAACGTGTCACCAACAGCACGACTGGCAGCATAAGCTTTTTCATGGCACTCCAGCGCCTCGGCTGCAAAGCCCTGTAAAGACATAAGATAGCCTGTCTGCGAATATATCTTGCTGCGTAGCCGTCCCTTAACGCCCTGTCCATCAGCTGCTTCTGCAGCTTTCTGCATATAGCCAAGCGCCCGCGGAGCGTCGTTCATCCTGCGGTAAGCACGCCCCGCATAATAATAAGCAACAGGCAACAGCCCTTGTTCACCGTCATTCTCGTAATAGCTGACAACACGCTGGATAACAGAATCAGACGCCGGACGAAGTCCTGCCTTATCAGTTGCCTTGATGCGTACAAGACTGTAATACATCTGCGCCGGCGTGTCTTCGCCGGCCATGCGTTCCTTCATGGCATCGAGCAGGCACAGCGCACTATCGGCGCGTGTGTCCGCCAGTGAATCGATGGCAGCCAGCTCTCCCCCGACACCGCCATCGCCACTACACGAAACGGTGATCAGCATTATAAATAAAACAATGTAAATTGTATTTTTCATATCTGCAAAAGTAATAAAAATCCGCCTTTGCAGCAAACGTTTCAAAGACCAATAATACACTATCAAATACTTTTTCAGATTGTCAACGCCCATAGCAAATTACTATAAAAAGCAACAATGAAGGCAGTAAAAACCATCATCATTCTCATGTAACTTGTAACATGAAACGGCAAGTGCGTACCGCCCCATTTGCGAAAGGTAACCTTTCGGCTCGTAAAAGGATACCTATTGATACATAAAAGGCGACCTTTTGGAACGCAAAAGGCCACCTTTTAGAAATGCTAACGTAAACTATTGAAAATAAGAGAGATATAAAATGCAAAGTCGGGCATACTTATTTCCTGAACCTCGACGTGTCAACCTCCTTGTGCTGCTTCTCCTTGTAGTTGCCGAAGGCGTAGCTGAACGACAGTCCGAAGTGGCGGAAGCTGGACATGTCCATGCTGAAACGCTGCCCCTTAAAATCTATGTAAGGGTCTATCTGTGAAGTTTCGAATATGTCGCTGCAATAGAGCTTGAGCGTGGCGCGCTTGTCCTTAAGGAACCTTACCTGCAACGCCGCGCTGACGGAACCTGACGCCGGCAGGTCGTAATTGCCCTGGATGGCGCGCGTACGTGCCGAGCCGTTGAGCGAGAGCTTTATCTCGGGCGTAGAGGCGAGGGTGAAATCGTTGTTAAGTGTCAGCATGCCGTAAGCAATGCTGCGGTCGAAGGGTATGTCGTAAAAATCGGAATCCTTGTGGCGCATCCATACGCCCACGGCCGTAAGGTTGCCCGTATACCACCGCCCTGCCTTCAGTGGGGCTGAAGCCATAAGCCCGGCCTGCTGCTGGAAGTCGAAGTTGACATACCTGAAAGTCTCGGTCAAGTGGTCAGGGCGTTGGTAAAGGGTCTGCATGAACAGGTCGCCGGTATATGAGAACCAGCCTCTGAACACGTATTTGTTGAGCAGCACGTAGACAAGCCCTGCCGTATAGTCGCGCGAGGGCTTAAGCCCGGGGTTGCCCTTTATCTCGTCGTAGCCGCCGTTGCTGTATGCCGTAAAATCCTGTACCGCCCAATACTCGGGATAGGCTGCCGTGCTGCTGAGCCCGAACTGGAGTATATGCCCCTGCGCGGGGATGTAAGTAAGGTTGACCGTGGGCAGCAGGCTCCACTCGCGGCACGCCCTGTTGTCGTAACGTTGGGCGGCGAGGGATGCGTCGATGATTACCTTGTTATTGAAATTCTTGCTGAATCCGGCGTATGCGTTGAGCGTGTTCTCACGCCTGCGGGTGTCCTGGTCGCCGGGCAGCGTGCCTGTGGCTTCGCCTGTCGGGCGGTACGTCTGGCGGCTGTGGTCGATCGTCCACGTGAAGTACACACCGTAGTTCAGCCCCCACCCTGCCTTCAGCGCGTGCGTCTGGCGGGCATACACTTTCCAGATGTCGAGCGTCTGGCGGCTGTCAGACACGTAGTCGAGCGTGCGGTCGGCCAGTATGCTGCTAAGCGTCTGCGTCTGCGGATTGCGGTAATAGGTGTATTCAGCCCCAATGTTCGTCCCGGAAGGCAGGCTGTAGTCGAGCGAGAGGTTGTGCATCAACGGGCTCGAGTCAAGACGGTTGGTGGCGTTTATCGAGCCTGTGGTGGCCTGGCGGTTTTCGGTATCGGCGTATGTGGCGTAATAGCTAAGGGCAAGGCGGTGCTTGTCGGAGAAGTTGTAGCCGAGCGAGAGGCGCAGGCTGTGGTTGTGGCCGTCGGCCACGGTGCGCTGCAGCGACGATATGTAGTGCACCGTACCGTCGGCGAGGCCGTGGTGCGAGGTTATGGCCGTGGTTGAGTAAGACTGGCCGTGGTTGACCGAATACATAAGGTCGGCTGTCAGCTTCCTGCCGGCATACACTATGGTGGCGCGCTCCTGGAACGCCGCCCGGCGGCTCTGGTCGTATGCGGCGAACGCCTCGCCCGTAAGCGTCTGCCGCCCGGCGGTCTCGTGCTTCAGGTTTATGTTGATGCAGGCTCCGCCGACCTGGTAGCGCGCCGGTGCGTTATACATCACCTCTACATTCTCCAGCCTGTCCTTAGGCATGCTCTTCAACAGCAGGGCGAGCTGCTCCTGCGTCAGGCTTGTGGCGCGTCCGTCGAGTATCAGCGTTACCGCCTGGCCTGACAGCGTCAGGCTGCCGCCCGTCTCGATGACTCCGGGCAGGGTCTTCAGCGCCTCGTATGCGTTGTCGGCAGTGGCGCTGCCGGGCATGCGGCCGACGTCGTAAACCAAGGCACTGCCCTCACCCTGACTACGGGGCGCTCGCCGCTTACCATCACTTCGGGCAGGGTGCGCACCAGACTGTCGATGCGTGCGGAGTCGGCGGCAACGGTCTGCGCTGCCACGGGCAGGGCGCAGAACGGGAACAAAAGGATTATCAGAAAGTTTTTCATCGTTGCACAGTGTTTCAGATACGCCGGCAAAGATAACGATTTGCCGTTTTACGGGCAAAACAAGCAGCACCGATATTTTCTACAAAAATCTACATGCCGGTGCAAACGTCTGAAACAAAGGGCGTTAAGCGCGGACTGTCATTTCACGATACTCAAAATGAAGTCGTCAAAGTCATGCGGCTTGCCGTCGCGCCCTGTAACCTTCTGCAACATGCGGCGGCGCATGGCCGAGACGTTTTTCTGCGATATGCCTGTAAGGTTACTTATCTCCAACGGCTTGAAATGCAGGCGCAGCAGTATGCAGACATCGTACTCGTCAGGACGGAGGACGTGCCCGTTGTTGAGCGTAGAGTAAAATCCGGGTATCTCGCTGTTAATCATCGAGCGCAGCGCCTGCCACTCGCCGGCGGTAGGACTGTCGGTAGGAGTCGTGGCTATCTGCCTGAAGCGGCGCGCCGCCGGGGCTGCCGACAGGCGTTCTTCTACTGTTGCCTCGTCAGCGTGGCGCTGCATGGTCTCCATGGCTTGCAGCCGCTCTATGGCCTCGCGCTTCTCCGCCGCAAGGGCGTCGCGCTCCTCGCCGGTAAGCGTAAGCAGCTGTTGCAGCTCGCGCTGCGCCCTCTCCAGCGTGTCAAGGTCGCGGCGGTGGCGTTCTTCGCGGAGGCGTGACTCGGCACGCCTTTTCCTTATAACCAGCACCGATACAGACACTACGGCCAACAGCACAAGGGCTACGGCAAGTGCGGTGGTCTTGGCGCGCTCGGCTTCGATGGTCTTGCCGGCCACCTCGGTGCGCAGCCTGCCGCGTTCATACTGCGCCTGGACCGACGAGCAACTTTTCTTCATCAGGTCTGTCGTGATGTCGCCCATCAGCCCGTTGCTTATCTTGGCATACTTGATTACGGAGTCGGTTTCGCCCATTTTGTCATACATACGCCACAGCCCGTCGGCAAGT
>HF986703.1:19375-22391 GCA_000433175.1 Prevotella sp. CAG:1058 | reverse complement strand
GGACTTTTGGTGTAAAGTATTTTTAGGCATAGTCATTCCATGTTGATTTTGGCATGTTTTGCAGGATAAAATACCGTTTTTTACAGTGTAATAGCATTGCTTTTAATGTGTAAAAGGCCGTATTTTGGCGCGTAAACTGTGGCTTTTTGTTTTGTAAAAGGCCGCGTTTTGTACCGTGTCGTGAAACCTGTTTGGCGTGGAATGGCGTAAGTTGCTGGTTGTCAAGGTGTTGCTGGCGAATGTATAAAACGCCTTAATTTATCTCCCTTACCCGTATTTCCGTCTGCCGCAGCTGTTCCAGAGGCCTCAACTGACGGCAATATGCATAAAGTTTCGTCCGTTTTGCATAAAACTTGGTGTGTAGCCAAAGGCGCGTGTATGTATTGAATTTGTATTTCGGCATGAGTTTTGTTGTGCAACGTCAAGTACGGCACATGAAATTAAAATGCTGTGAAATTTCGATGAAAAGAGAAAAAAATATTACGGACTTACTTTTTGTTTGAATTTTATTGTTATCTTTGTAGCAAGATAAGCCGTATTGGGGATTTGACGGCATAGTGCTTTTACCTTAGGCTCTATCCCTTGTAAAACGAAATCTTTAACATTTTAAAAATAGTATGGAAAATAACTCAGAATTGATTGCTTTGTGTGAAGCCAAAGCCAAGCAGTGGCTCACACCGGTTTTTGATGCAGACACTCAGAAGGCCGTAAAAGAGATGCTTGACAAGGAAGACAAGACAGACTTAATTGAAAGCTTCTACAAAAATCTTGAATTTGGTACTGGCGGTCTGCGCGGAATAATGGGCGCCGGCAGCAACCGTATGAATGTCTACACTGTGGGCATGGCCACACAGGGCTTTGCAAACTACCTGAAGAAGAACTTTGCAGACCGCGAGCAGATTTCGGTCGTTGTCTGCCACGACTGCCGCAACAATAGCCGTCTCTTTGCAGAGACCGTTGCCAACATCTTCTCGGCAAACGGCATAAAGGTTTACTTGTTCGACGATATGCGTCCTACTCCTGAATGTTCATTCGCCATCCGTCATCTTGGATGCCAGAGCGGCGTCAACATCACCGCAAGCCACAACCCGAAAGAGTACAACGGCTACAAGGCTTATTGGGCTGACGGAGCACAGGTGCTCGCACCACACGACACCGGCATCATCGACGAGGTGAACAAGGTGAAGGTGGAGGACGTCAAGTTTGACGGCAACAAGGAGCTTATCCAGATAATTGGCGAGGATATCGACAAGGTTTACCTTGACCTCATCCACGGCATTTCAATTGATCCGGAAGTCATCAAGCGCCAGAAGGACCTGAAGATAGTCTACACCCCGTTGCACGGCACAGGTATGACTCTCATTCCCCGTTCGCTGAAGCTTTGGGGCTTTGAGAACGTGCACTGCGTTGAGGAGCAGATGGTTAAGAGCGGTGACTTCCCCACAGTGGTAAGTCCTAACCCTGAGAACGGCGAGGCTCTTACGCTTGCTTTGCGCGATGCCAAGGCTATCGACGCCGACATCGTAATGGCCAGCGACCCTGACGCCGACCGTGTGGGCATGGCTTGCAAGAACGACAAGGGCGAGTGGATTCTCATCAACGGCAACCAGACCTGCCTTCTCTTCCTTTATTATATTATAAGGAACCGTCAGGCTAAAGGCCTGATGAAGCCGACTGACTTCATCGTGAAGACTATTGTAACTACCGAGGTAATCCGCAAGATTGCCGACAAGCAGCACATCGAGATGCGCGACTGTTATACAGGTTTCAAGTGGATTGCACGCGAGATTGCCCTTTCTGAAGGAAAGCAGCAGTATATCGGTGGCGGAGAGGAGAGCTACGGATTCCTGGCAGAAGACTTCGTACGCGATAAGGACGCCGTTTCGGCCTGCTCGTTGCTTGCTGAAATCTGTGCATGGGCCAAGGACCAGGGCAAGACGCTTTATGACGTAGTGATGGATATTTACCTCGAGTACGGTTTCTCAAAGGAGTTCACTGTCAATGTGGTTAAGCCCGGAAAGACTGGTGCTGACGAAATCAAGCAGATGATGACCGACTTCAGGAACAATCCTCCTCAGGAACTCGGCGGCAGCAAGGTTGTACTGTGGAAGGATTACGATTCTCTCGAGCAGCGCGATGCGGCCGGCAACGTTACAAAGATAGACATGCCGACTACAAGCAACGTGCTCCAGTGGTTCTGCGACGACGAGACGAAGATAAGTGTCCGTCCGTCAGGCACGGAGCCTAAGATTAAGTTCTATATCGAGGTTAAGGGCACAATGAAGTGCGCAGGCTGCTATGAGCGTTGCAATGACGCTGCTGAGGCAAAGATTGAGGCAATCAAGAAATCTCTGAATCTTTAATGCTTACGGTCGCACTTAAGTAATGATTATGCCGGCGGGAACAATTTGTTTCCGCCGGTTTGCTATTATTGTGGATACCTATTATTGTGGATGTGGCATTTATGCTAAATCCCCTATGAAGAATGCGTCTTTGTGGTAAAAAATGTGTAAGTTTGCAGATTGAAATATTATTGGTACACGATGAAAGTCAATTTGAACACATTCGAGGAGTTGAAAACTCCTTGCTACGTGCTTGAGGAAAAACTGTTGCGGCGCAACATGGAGCTTATCAAAAGCGTGGCCGACTCGGCCGGTATAGAGATAATACTTGCGTTTAAGGCTTATGCCTTATGGAAGACATTTCCTATAATAAAGGAATACGTCGACGCCACTACAGCCAGTTCTCTCTATGAAGCGAGGCTCGCGTGCGAGGAATTCGGGAACAAGGCGCATACGTTTTCCCCGGCGTATACGGACTACGAGGTAGACGAGATAGCACGATGCTCGAGCCATCTTACTTTCAATTCTTTATCGCAGTATGAACGTTTGCATGAACGGGTGAAGGCGGCCAATCCTGATTTGAGCATAGGCTTGCGTATTAATCCGGAATATTCGGAGGTGGGGACGGCTTTGTATAATCCTTGCGCTCCAGGTACGCGGTTCGGCATAACGGC
>HF986703.1:17021-19271 GCA_000433175.1 Prevotella sp. CAG:1058 | reverse complement strand
CTCAGACGTGTTCGTAAGGACGCTGGCGCATATAACGGAAAAGTTTTCACGTTGGTTTGATCGGATAAAGTGGATAAACTTCGGTGGCGGACACCTTATGACACGTAAGGATTATGACATACCGTTGCTTGTAAATACGCTTAAAGCCTTCCGTGAGGCTTATCCCAATCTTAAGGTCATACTTGAGCCTGGCAGCGCGTTCGGCTGGCAGACGGGACCGCTTGTCTCACAGGTTGTCGATATAGTTGAAGACCACGGCATAAAGACTGCAATACTTAATGTTAGTTTTACATGCCACATGCCGGATTGTCTTGAGATGCCTTACATGCCGGCAGTGCGTGGCGCTGAGACAATTGAAGACGCCGGTACTGATGTGATAAAGCAAGATAATGTTTACAGGTTAGGGGGAAACAGTTGTCTCTCTGGCGATTTTATGGGGTATTGGCGTTTCCCTGGCGGCCTTGGTATAGGCGACAATATCATTTTTGAAGACATGTTGCATTATACAACGGTGAAGACAAACATGTTTAACGGGATCACCCATCCGTCGATAGCTTTGGCTAAAGAGGACGGAAGGCTTGAAATGTTGCGTGTTTATTGTTATGACGATTATCGCAACCGGATGGATTAAGGCATGCTTGGCAAGGTACATATACCTTATTAAATAAGGGAATTGAATATTTTTTTATTTTAAACGGAAAAAATATCGGAAAAGTTTTGCAGGTTTCAGAAAAAGCAGTATCTTTGCACCGCATTTAGAGAAATGCTCCTTTCAGTTACAAGTAAGGAACATGCGGCAATAGCTCAGTTGGTAGAGCGCGACCTTGCCAAGGTCGAGGTCGCGGGTCCGAGTCCCGTTTGCCGCTCATACATTCTGAATAAACAACGTGTTGGAGGTCTTCCTCTGTTTTTATGCCCAGGTGGCGGAATTGGTAGACGCGCACGTTTCAGGTGCGTGTGTTTCACGACGTGCAGGTTCGAGTCCTGTTCTGGGCACGATTTATTCAGAATGGATTTTATGTTGGAGAGGTGGCGGAATTGGTAGACGCGCTACTTTGAGGGGGTAGTGAAATTTTTTCGTGGGAGTTCGAGTCTCCTCCTCTTCACACATAACAATGTTTATTGTTTTCTAGGCGGCAATAGCTCAGTTGGTAGAGCGCAACCTTGCCAAGGTTGAGGTCGCGGGTCCGAGTCCCGTTTGCCGCTCATCTTCAAACGAAAAATGCAATCATGAATTTATACTTAAGATATTTTGATAAAGAGACATTAGTCACTAATGTCGATGATGCTATTTCCTTTTTGGCTTCAATCGACGAAATAGGTATGAATCCTGACTTGGAGCGTGACATAAGGGAATATGCCGTAAGTAGCGTATATTATCCTAAACGCTATAAAATACGTCCGAGGGTATATTTCATCATAATAAAAACCGAGGCTGCTACAATGCTTGATTTCAAGCAGAAGAAGGCTCTTCGTTCAAACATACAGGCTAATGACATGCGTGATGAAGTTTCTCCAGCATTGGCCCGTCTTACTGAAGACAGACCCGGTTGGTATGAAGGTTCTCTTGATTTCAAGCGCGTGGTCTTGGTACCGGTAACAGGCAAGCATGAATATCGTGATACCCATTTTGTAGTTAATTGTAAGGCTATGTCGGGACTTGATTGCTATAATCGTATGGTTGAGCATTTGCGCGGACGTGTAGACAGTCGTAGCCAGTTCCCTTCGGCAAAAGGCAAGAATTTCCATTTTAAGTATTTGGGAATGTGGAAATAATATGAACAAGATAATGCTTATAGGTAACGTCGGCAAGGAGCCTGTTGTGAGGTATTACGACCACGACCAGGCTGTAGCTACGTTTTCACTTGCCACCACGGAACGCGGTTATACGTTGCCAAACGGCACGCAGGTACCGGATAGGACTGATTGGCATAACATAGTTTTATACCGTGGACTTGCAAAGATTGTAGAAAAATACGTACATAAGGGCGATAAGATATATGTTGAAGGTCGCATCCATTACCGAATGTATGACGATCCTAAAGGAATGCGGCGTTATGTAACCGAAGTATATGCTGACAACATGGAACTTCTGTCGCCGAAGCCTGTACGTAATTCAGTACAGGAGCAGGAAACACAATCGGTAAGCAGTACTGATGCAAGTGAAGCACCGTTTTAAGAACGGTGCTTTATTTGTATTTATTTAAATGTATAAGAATAATGATATGCCACTGATTTCATTGGATAGGG
>HF986703.1:679-17002 GCA_000433175.1 Prevotella sp. CAG:1058 | reverse complement strand
ATTTCATTGGATAGGGGAGGGAAAGATACGGTATTGGGATTGTGGAGAATAGACGAGAGTGTTGATGATTTTTTACGCATGGGCGTAGTGAATGATTCTCTGCGGGCTGAACTGGACACAATGTCATCTATGCAACGGCAGCGTGAAGTCATTGCCGTGCGTGCGTTGCTTAATCGCATTTTTGGTTATGGTGTCGCCTATGGCCATAATGAAAATGGCAAGCCTTGTCTTGATAATGGCTATAACGTAAGCGTCAGTCATAGTAAGAATATTGTGTCTGTGATAGTATCGCCCCAAAATAAGGTTGCTGTTGATGTTGAATATGTGAGCAGGCGTGTGGAGCGGGTGGCAGGTAGGTTGCTACGCCCGGACGAACATGCAGAAACGTTGATGGAAAAATTGTTGCACTGGTGTACGAAGGAGACGTTATATAAGTTGTATTCTGAAGAACATTTGAGCTTGACAGATATTCGGGTGTTATCAATTGACGGTGATTCTGCAAGGGGAACTGTATTAGCAAAAAACGTCCAACGCATTGAGACGTTGAACGTTGATTATTATATATCTGACGGTTTTGTACTTACTTACGTGGTTCTTTAGATTTGTCGCTTTTCTTTCTTGGTTTGCCTTTGCCTCTGAAGCGTTTTCCTTTTCCGCCGTCGCGTTTTCTTTTTCTTTCTTCAATAACTTTATATTCAGGAGCTTTGCCAAGTCCCTTTGGCAATGGGATTTTATCAACTTCATGGCCAAGGAATTTTTCTATCTGCATGAATTTCCCCACTTCCTTGCCACGTACAAGTGTTATTGCTATTCCGTCGTGGTCGGCCCGTGCGGTTCTTCCTATTCTATGTACATAATCTTCTGAGTCATGTGGTACGTCGAAATTTATTACCATGGAGATGTCGTCAATATCTATTCCACGGGCAACTATGTCTGTTGCAACAAGTACGTCAACTTGTCCGGTTTTGAAAGCATACATGACTTCGTCTCTTTGGCTTTGCATGAGGTCGGAATGCATCTCTCCGCTGTTTATATTATGCATCCTTAGGTTTTTGTTTATTTCCTTAACCTTGAGTTTAGAGCTCGAGAAGATAATAACGCGTTTCTGGCCGTATGTCTTGAATATGTCTTTTAATACCCCGATTTTTTGGTTTTCGTGGCATACACATGCCATTTGTTTTATTTTTTCTGCAGGTTTGCTTACAGCAAGTTTTATTATTGCTGGGTTTTTGAGTATGTTTTTTGCAAGGTCTTCAATTTTTTGAGGCATGGTGGCAGAGAACATTATAGTCTGGCAGCTCGTAGGAAGAAGTTTGGCTATTGATATAATGTCCTCATAGAATCCCATATCCAGCATGCGGTCGGCTTCGTCGAGAACAAAAAATGACACCTTGCCGAGGTCGACGTTGCCCATGTTGATATGGCTGATGAGCCTGCCGGGCGTAGCTATTATTACGTCGGCTCCCATTTTCATGCTTTTATATTCCTGGTCGTACCTGCTTCCGTCGTTACCACCGTAGACAGCTACACTGCTGACGCTGTCCATGTAGTATGAAAAGCCTTGCATTGCCTGGTCAATCTGTTGGGCTAGCTCGCGCGTAGGACTCATTATGACGCAATTGATTGACTCTTCTGGGAAATCCTCTTCATCGAGCATGCTAAGTATTGGCAAAAGGTAGGCAGCTGTTTTTCCTGTGCCCGTTTGAGCTATTCCCAATACGTCTTTTCCTGTGATTATTTCCGGGATGCATTTCTCCTGTATTGGCGTGCAGGAGGTCCATCCCATGGCGTCTATGGCGTCGAGAGTGTTGTCGCTTAAATCTAAATCGTAAAAATCCATATAATTAATTTGGTGCTTTGCGGTAGCAGAAATATGCCACCACCGTGAAAATGATGTTTGGAATCCACGCTGCCAGCATAGGAGGCGTGTCTGCATTAATGGCAAAGGTCGACGATACGGTTTGCAGCATTATGTATGTGAAGCTGAGGGCAAGTCCGATTCCGAGATACATACCCATTCCTCCCTTGCGTTTCCTTGACGATAGGGATAAGCCTATGGTCGTAAGGATGAACGAGGCGAACGATGTGGCTATGCGCTTGTGGTATTCAACCTCGTATTGAACTACGTTGCCGGAACCTCGGTCGATCTGTTTGCTTATATAGTCTTTCAGTTGCGGACTGGTGAATGTTTCCTGCTGTCCCTTAGAGAATACCAAGTCGGTCGGCTCCATCATAATGGTCGTGTCTTTTACCGAACCGCTTGTTATAGTTTCGCGCATTCCCTTCAACTGACGGATGCGCCAGTTGCGTGCCTTCCAATGATATTTTGAGTCGGAGATGGTGTCGTATTGAATTTCCGATGCCGTCATGTGACTTACGAGTTTCTTGTCCTCAAACTTGTCCAGGCAGAATCCGTAACCTTTCTTCAGATTGTTGTCGTAATGCTGTATGTACGCTATAACTCCCTTGCCGACCTGCAACTGTACGTTTTCGGCAGATGTGTTCTTCTTCTTGTTCTTGTACATGGTTTCGAAGTTCTGCCTTATGATGGTTCCTTTGGGTATTACGTATGCCCCGAGGAAAAAGGTCATTACAGAGATGATGGCTGCTGATATCATGTAAGGGCGCATTAGTCGCTTAAAACTTACGCCGGCCGCCAGCATTGATATTACCTCTGAGTTGCCTGCCAGCTTTGAGGTAAAAAAGATGACAGCAATGAAGACGAACAACGGGCTGAATAGGTTGGCGAAGTAAGGTACGAAGTTCATGTAATAGTCCACGACTATCGCCTTGAGCGGAGCGTGGTACTGGGTGAACTTGGCAAGGTTTTCGTTTATGTCGAAAACTATCGAAATGGAGATGATGAGGGCTATCGAGTAGAAGTATGTACCTATAAATTTCTTTATAATGTACCAATCCAGTATTTTCATATATCTTGCAGGGTTGAGGTATTTCATCCATCCAAGCCTTCTTCCCAGCCATGCTAATGCTACGAAAAGCCATGCAAAATGAATCATTATCCACCTTGCCGCTTTCAGTACCTTCCTGAAACTCCTGATATTCTTTGTCTTCATTCCGTTTTGTTAAATCCGTTTTCCCAGTTGGTTTATTACGGAAGATTTCCATTTTACGAAATCACCGGCTTCAATGTGGCTACGGGCATCGCTCACAAGGCGAAGGTAAAAAGCCAGGTTGTGTATGCTTGCAATCTGCATGGCCAGCAGTTCCTGTGCCTTGAACAGGTGGTGCAGGTATGCTTTTGAGTACGTCTTGTCCACGTCGCACCCGTCAGGGTCGATGGGCGAGAAGTCTTTTTCCCACTTCTTGTTGCGCATGTTCATTGTACCGTTGTATGTGAAGAGCATGGCGTTCCTGCCGTTTCTTGTCGGCATAACGCAGTCGAACATGTCAACTCCGCGTTCGATGGCTTCAAGTATGTTCTGCGGAGTACCAACTCCCATCAGGTATCGGGGCTTGTCCTTAGGCAGGATTTCGTTGACTACCTCTATCATTTCATACATAACCTCGGTCGGTTCGCCTACGGCAAGTCCGCCTATTGCATTACCGTCCGCACCCTTGTCTGCCACATATTTTGCGGCTTCACGTCTCAGTTCCTTGAACGTGCATCCCTGCACGATGGGGAACAACGTCTGCCGGTAGCCGTAAAGCGGTTCGGTCTCGTTGAAACGCTTTATGCACCTGTCAAGCCAATGCTGTGTCAGTGTAAGGCTTTTCTTTGCGTATTGGTAATCGCTCTGTCCTGGAGGGCACTCGTCAAAGGCCATGATGATGTCTGCACCGATGGCTCTTTCAGTATCCATCACGTTTTCAGGCGTGAAGAAATGTTTTGACCCGTCTATGTGTGAACGGAACTCGCAGCCTTCTTCCTTGAGCTTCCTTATACCCGTAAGCGAGAATACCTGGAAGCCGCCGCTGTCAGTCAGTATCGGCCTGTCCCATGTGTTGAACTTATGCAGGCCTCCGGCAGCCTTTAGTACGTCGAGGCCCGGGCGCAGGTAGAGGTGGTAAGTGTTGCCCAATATGATTTGTGCCTTCACTTGTTCGCGCAGTTCGCTGAAATGCACGCCCTTTACGCTGCCGCACGTGCCAACAGGCATGAATATGGGCGTGCGTATCTGTCCGTGCGCGGTGGTTATTATTCCTGTGCGCGCGTCGCTCGCGTTGTCGGTATGTTGTAGTTCGAAAAACATGTTTTTAGTCTTCAATGTCAAACGTTACAGGGTTCTTCACTTTCTCGTCGGTAAGGGCAAAGTCCCATACCTCCTGTATGTTTTCTACATAATGGAAGTTTACTCCGGCAATGTATTCGTCTGAAATTTCCTCAATATCCTTCTTGTTGTCCTTGCACATCACGATTTCGGTTATGCCGGCTCGTTTGGCGGCAAGTATCTTTTCCTTTATGCCGCCTACGGGCAATACCTTGCCGCGCAGGGTTATTTCGCCTGTCATTGCCGTCTTGGCGCGTACTTTGCGTTGTGTCAGTGCCGAGGCTATCGACGTGGCTATGGTTATGCCGGCCGACGGACCGTCTTTCGGCGTTGCTCCTTCAGGTACGTGTATGTGTATGTTCCAGTGGTCGAAGATGCGGTAGTCGATTCCCAGCACGCTGGCGTGTGCTTTGACATATTCAAGCGCGAGGACGGCTGACTCTTTCATTACGTCGCCCAAGTTACCGGTAAGGGTCAGTTTAGAGCCTTTGCCCTTGCTCAGGCTGGTCTCAATGAAGAGTATCTCGCCGCCGACGCTCGTCCATGCCAGGCCTGTTACTACGCCTGCATATTCGTTGCCCTGGTATATGTCACGGTAGAAGGGCGGGTTGCCCAAGAGGGCTGACACCTCTTCGGGAGTTATCTTGTAGTAGGGCAGTGCGCCGTCTTTGGCTTTGAGGAATGCCAGCTTGCGCAACGCCTTGTTAATCTGTTTCTCCAGTTGGCGTACACCGCTTTCACGCGTGTATTGCTCGATTATTTTCTCGATGGCTTGCTTGGTGAATACCAGCTTCTTCTCGTCGCCTAGTCCCGTGTTGTCCTTCTCCTTCGGGATAAGGTGGCGTTTGGCTATCTCGACCTTTTCTTCGGTAATGTATCCGCTAACCTCTATCAGCTCCATACGGTCGAGCAGCGGGCGCGGTATAGTGTTCAAGTCGTTAGCCGTTGCGATGAACAGGACTTTTGACAGGTCGTAGTCCACGTCAAGGTAATTGTCGTGGAAGGCGAAGTTCTGTTCTGGGTCGAGCACCTCGAGCAAGGCTGACGCCGGGTCGCCGTTTATGGTGTTCTGCGTAACCTTGTCAATCTCGTCAAGTATGAATACGGGGTTTGACGAGCCTGCCTTCTGTATGCTCTTGATTATACGTCCGGGCATGGCTCCGATGTACGTGCGGCGGTGGCCTCGTATCTCAGCCTCGTCGTGTACGCCGCCGAGCGATATTCTTGTGTATTTGCGCTTCATTGAGGCGGCAATGCTCTTGCCAAGACTTGTCTTGCCGACTCCCGGAGGGCCGTACAGGCAGATTATGGGTGATTTCAAGTCCTGTCTTAGGCTGAGTACTGCCATGTATTCAAGTATGCGCTCCTTTACTTTTTTCATGCCGTAGTGGTCTTTGTCGAGCACTTCTTCGGCACGCTTGAGGTTGAGGTCGTCTTGTGAGTAACTGCCCCATGGCAGGTTTACAAGAGTCTGGAGGTAAGTCAGCTGTACGCTGAATTCCGGACTTTGCGGATTGAGAATGTCGAGCTTGTCAAGCTCTTTGTTGAAAGTATTTTCGATGTCCTCCGGCCATTTCTTGTCCTTTGCAGCCTCAAGCAGTTCCTTGCGTTCGGGATAGCTGTCGCCGTTGCCAAGTTCCTCCTTGATATTCTTAATCTGCTGTTGCAGGAAATATTCACGTTGCTGCTCGTCAATGTCTTCGCGTGTCTTTGTGCGTATGTCATGCTTTATTTCGAGCAGTTGCATTTCGCGGTGGAGAATCTTCAACAGCTTGAACAGACGGTCCTTCAGCGAGTTTGACTTCAAGAGCTTTATTTTCTCTTTCACGTCGAACGGCAGGCTGGTGCAAACGAAGTTGAGCAGTATTACCGCATTGTTGATGTTCTGGAGGGCGAACTGTGCCTCGTCAGGTATCTCGTCATTCTTCTTGACATATTCTATGGTGACATTGCGCAGGTCCTCGATGGCCGTCATGAACTCCTTGTCCTTCTCGTCGGGTATTTTCTCGGAAGCCACTTCTACGACTCCCCTTAGAAACGGACTGATGCTTTTAAGTTCGGTCAGCTTGCAGCGTCCAAGACCCTGAAGTATTACGGTGACGTTGTTTGTCTGTCCTGGCATCTCGAGCACACGAATTATTTTTGCATACACACCATAGTCGTAAAGCTCTTCTTTCCTTGCCGGAGCGTCTTCCTCGGCGTTCTTCTGGCAGAACACAGCGAATGCCTGGTCTGGTGTCTCTTTCAGGTAGTTTACGAGGTTGAGGCTGGATGTCCGTCCGATAAGCACCGGTGACACAACGCCAGGGAACAACACAAGGTTGCGCGTCGCCAATATTGGCAGCTCGCCGTTCTCGTTGCCTTCGAAGAGTTTTGTTATGTCGCCTTCGTAATCTGCTATCATGGAAAATGCGCTGTTAGTCTCTCTTTTCATAATCGTGTTAGAATAGTAAATCTTATTCCGGCAGCACTGACGCCGGTTTCTTCTTACCTTAATTTCACATTAATTTATCAGGGGTGCAAATTTACTCATTTTAATCGACATTTTGTCGCGGCGGCATGATTATTTTCATTTTAATAACGTTGTATTGTACAGGTGCAGGCCGAGACGGCTTTATTAATCAGTGTAAAGTGGAAATTAGTGGTTAAATATAATGGCAATCCGGATTGAATATGCGGCCTGGATGATGGTTGGAATGCAACGTGTTGAAAGGGCATTTTCAAAAGGTTATCTTTTGGATTGTAAAAGGACGCCTTTTGTGAGGCAATAGGTAACCTTTCGGGTTGCAAAAGGTCACCTATTGGATTTGTATTGGTTTTGTGTGTTGCCCTTATACCTTATGCGGCTATAATAATTTAGATTAATATTTATTCGTAAATAGTTGGTAATCATAAATATATGGATGCTGGTGCGTGCTTGTTGTTGGCCGTATTGCCATAGGTTTGCACCGTTGGCTTCATGTCTTATCCAGTCGTGCGGCGTCAAGGAGTTTTGTGAATATAACGTGAACTAGGTATTGTGGTATTGTCGGATTTTCAGTACATTTGCAGTCAGGAAGATTGAATGTTTAATATAATTCACATATTTGATGTATGGCTTCAGGTTTCAGGTTCAAGCGTTTTGTTGTAAACCATGACAAGTGCGCAATGAAAGTGGGCACGGACGGAGTGCTTTTAGGTGCATGGGCTACTGGCGGAAACCGTGTACTGGATATAGGTACAGGTTCAGGGTTGATAGCCTTGATGATGGCGCAAAGGTTTCCGCAGACGCACGTCACGGCTGTGGACATAGAACCAGGGGCGTGCATTCAGGCAAGTGAGAATGTGGAGCGTTCGGAATTCAAGGGCAGGATAGATGTTGTAGAGTCTGCCATACAGGATTACAGTGCATCCTTGTTCGACTCAATAGTATGCAATCCGCCGTTTTACGAAGCATCGCCGGCCAGCTCGACCTATGAGCGGACTTTGGCGCGTTCATCTGTTGCACTGCCGTTTCCTGATTTGTTCAGGCATGCTTCCAGGCTGCTCTTGCCCGAAGGTGTGTTTTCTGTAGTGGTTCCGGCTTCGCATCGTGTGGCTTTTGACGCAGAAGCTGCATTTGCCGGACTTTGGCCGTTGAAGGCCTGTGGCATACGTACGGTTGGGCGCAAGCCCGTTGGCCGGTGGTTGCTGGCTTACGGCAAACGCCCCGCAGTGGCTGTTGAGGAATGCGAAAAGTGCCTGAATAATGACGACATGACGCGTTCGGATTGGTACATGGGGCTGACTGCTGATTTCTATCTTTAGTTTTATCCGATAGTGTTTAATGTGAGTGTTGCTTTTAATTTTGTTCAAAAATTCGGTAAAATTACTAATTTTAGCATTTTTGATATTTATACTTTGAAAAACTTTGCGACTTTTAATGGAAATAGGCTAATTTTGCATAATGATTTTATCAAAACGTGTGGAATTTAATTATAATGTCAAATAAACAATAAAGAATTATGAATAAGAAGTTCGTTATTCCGTTGGTGATAGTATGTCTGTTGTTGATCGGTGGCGTTGTTTACCTTGCCGTAAGTCTGAACAGCCAGAAACAGGCGAACAAGGAGATGCAGGAACTTGCAGAACTTGACAAGAAGGAAATGGAAAACGAGTACCAGATGTTTGCCGACCAGTACAGTGAACTGAAGACTCAGATAAACAACGACTCGATTATAGAACAGCTTACACAGGAGCAAATGAAGACGGAAAAGCTGCTTCAGGAACTTAAGAACGTGAAAGCTTCTGATGCCCGTGAAATAGCACGACTGAAGAAGGAGCTGGCTACGTGTCGTGCCGTCATACGCAGTTATGTTCTTGAGATAGACTCGCTTAACCGTTTGAACCAGAACCTTACTGCCGAGAATACACGCGTCAAGGGACAGTATGCCGAAGCTACGAGGCAGATTGAGGGTCTGAACGCAGACAAGCAGTCGCTTTCGGAAAAGGTGGCCATTGCCGCACAGTTGGATGCTACTGGTATAAGCATGACCCTGAAGAACAAGAGGGGTAAGGTTACCAACCGCATCAAACGCTGCAAGACCATACAGGTAAACTTCAACATTGCAAAAAATGTTACAGCTGTTAGCGGCAACAAGACCGTTTACGTGCGTATAACCACTCCGGCGGGCACAGTGCTTTCTGGCGGTGGAACTTTTGCCTATGAAAATAGGAGCTTGCCTTATTCGATGCGTAAAGTCATTGAATATACGGGCAATGAAACTCCGGTTACGACTTATTGGACGGTTAATGAATTTCTTGGCGAGGGAACATATAATGTGAGCATATTTGCCGACGGTAATATGATTGGCTCAAGGAATTTCACGATTAAATAAACGTCATGATAAAGCTATTTTAAATTGTTCTTTTGATTTAACAATAGGTTATGGGGAGCTTGCATATTAGGCTCCTCTTAATAATATGGCGTTATCTTGTGTGAATTGCAGAGTTAAGATACAAACAAATAAATTAGAATCATGGAAACGAAAAACAGCCATGTTACCAGGAACTTCTGCCATAAAACCTGTGGATTATCTGGACTTGGCAGGGCGCAGGCATGTTTGGTGATGTTTGCCTGTTTGATATTTCCTGTTCGTCAGGCATTTGCACAACGCGTTTTGTCTCTTGACAGTTGCCGCTCAATGGCGTTGCGTAACAACAAGCAACTTAACATCGCTAAATTCAAGCAAGATGTTGCACGGGATGCCCATAAGGCTGTAAAAACAAAATATCTGCCTCATGTAAGCGTTGTTGGCGGTTATCAGTTTACGAACCGTGAAATATCAATTTTGAACGACAAACAGAAAGGAGCGCTTGGAAGCATTGGAACGACTGCGGCAGGACAGATAGGCAACACCATGTCGTCAGCGATAACTGAAATGGTAAGCCAGGGGGTGATAACGCCAGGAGTTGGTGAGGCGCTTGGTAATGTCGCCGGAAAGCTGGGAGCAGGAGTTGAACAAGTTGGCAATTCGATAGGAAATGCCATCAATGACGCCTTCAGGACAGACACGCGTAATATTTTTGCCGCTTCAGTCATGTTTACACAGCCAATTTTCATGGGAGGCGGTATTGTTGCTGCTGACAAGATAGCCGGTATAAGCGAGCAACTGGCTGCGAATAATGTTGTAAACCAACGGCAGAACACAGTTTATGATGTCGATAATGCTTATTGGACAGTTGTGTCGCTTAAGCATAAGTGGAAGCTGGCCAATAGTTATCTCGAACTTGTGAAGAAGCTGAGTTCAGATGTATCGAAAATGATTGCAGAGGGCGTTGCTACCAGGGCAGACGGACTAAAGGTCGATGTGAAGGTTAACGAGGCGGAGATGCAATTTACACAGGTTGACAACGGACTTTCCCTTGCAAAGATGTTGCTTTGTCAGTTGTGCGGCCTTCCTGCAGACAGTGGAATTGTGCTTGAGGATGAAGACAAGGAGGATATATCTTCTTACGTTCAAGTACAGCCGGTGGACGTGGAGTCCGTTTTTGAAAAAAGAGCTGAGTTGAAGATGCTCGAGAACACTGTAGAGGCAAGCCGGCAGGCCACAAGGCTTGTACGTGCTGCATATCTGCCTCAAATAGCTTTGACTGGTGGATATTTAGTTACAAATCCTTCATTATTCAATGGTTTTGAACGTAAATTTTCAGGAGTGTGGAATATTGGAGTGATGGTGAGAATGCCTATATGGAACTGGTTTGAGAGTACATACAAGATTCGTGCTAGCAAAACGGCAACGACAATAGCGGAACTTGAACTTGACGACGCACGTGAAAAAGTTGAATTGCAGGTAAGTCAAAGTTCGTTCAAGGTTGCCGAAGCAGAGAAAAAGTTGGCTATGGCAAAGAAAAGTTCTGAACTGGCAGACGAGAATTTGCGGTGTGCCAACCTTGGTTTTAAAGAGGGCGTGATGGACGTTACCGATGTCATGGCGGCACAGACGGCATGGCTGCAGGCACGTTCGCAAAAAATAGATGCCGACATAGATGTAAAATTAACGCAAACAAATTTGAAGAAAGTACTTGGAGAAACATTATATTGAGGCAAATGTTGATACGGGACATAAACATGGAAAATGGATTTAATAAGATATAGGTTCCGAACCTCCAGGCTATAAATATTTTATTACATTACGAAGAATATGGAAAAGAAATCACAGCGAAATAATATATTGTTGGCGACGATAGGCTTTGCTGCTGTTGTGGTGTTGGTGGGTATCATAGGCTTCTTGACATTTGGGCGGACACCGGATGTTATACAAGGCGAGGTTGAAGTGTCTGAGTACCGTGTGTCTAGCAAAGTGCCCGGACGAATACTTGAACTTCGCGTGCAAGAAGGTGATTATGTGAAAGTTGGCGACACCTTGGCCATTCTTGATGCTCCTGACATCGAAGCTAAGAAAGCCCAGGCCATGAGTGCGGAAGATGCTGCGTCGGCTATGAGTGAAATGGCCGAAAGAGGCGCACGCCGGGAACAGGTACGTGGAGCTTTTGAAGTGTGGCAACAGGCTAAGGCCGGACTTGAAATAGCGGAAAAGTCATACGGACGTGTGCAACGCCTTTTTGACGAAGGTGTCATGAGTGGACAGAAACGTGATGAGGCATACGCGAATTACAAGGCGATGGAGGCGCAAGCCAAAGCTGCCAAGAGCCAGTATGACATGGCTGTTGCAGGTGCGCGTCGCGAAGAGCGTGAAGCTGCTGCTGCACAAGTGCGTAGGGCGAAGGGTGCTGTGCAGGAAGTGAATTCTTATGTTAAGGAAACCGTGCAGGTCGCACAGATGGAAGGCGAGGTGAGCGATGTTTATCCTAAGTTGGGCGAACTGGTTGGTGCCGGTTCACCGATAATGAGCATATCAATAATGAACGACTTGTGGGGAACGTTCAACGTACGTGAAGACCAGCTTGAAGGCTTGAAAGTCGGCGATACTTTTATCGCTTATTGTCCAGCCTTCAATAAGGACATACGTATGAAAGTTTATTACATCAAGGATGAAGGAAGCTATGCAGTCTGGAAGGCAACTAAGAGTAACGGCCAGTACGACCTTAAGACTTTTGAAGTTAAGGCGCGTGCGGTAGACAAATTGGAAGGACTGCGTCCCGGTATGTCGTTGATAATAAAGAGATAAGGAAGAATAACAAATACAGGACAGTGCATAAGATGAAGTGTGGTATGTTGAAACAGATCTGCCGTGTCGCATGTCGTGAGTGTGGCATCATGCGCAAGAACAAGATGTACATGTTCTGTATCGTCGTATTTCCGGTCTTAGTTACGTTTTTTTTCACATCACTGATGTCCGACGGACAACCGACGGACATGCCTGTCGGTGTAGTCGACTTGGATAACACTCCTACGACACGTGCGCTTATACGTAAGTTGGACGCATTCCAGGCTACTAAGGTCGTAGGGCATTATTCCAATGTGGCCGATGCCCGCAGGGCCATTCAGCGTAATAAGATTTATGCGTTCTTGTATATTCCTAACGGAACTACTGACGAACTTCTGTCAATGCGACAGCCGAAAATATCTTTTTATTACAGTACGGCTTCATATACGGCCGGAGCCCTGCTCTTCCGTGATTTGAAGACGATAGCCACACTTGGGTCTGCAAGCGTGGGAGCGTCAGTGTTAAGTGCAAAAGGTTTGTCCGAGAAACAGGTTATGAGTTTCCTGCAACCGGTGGTTGTCGACCTTCATACTCTCAATAATCCTATGGTGAATTACAGCGTTTACCTTAATACAATGCTGATTCCCGGCTGTTTGATGCTTTTTATTTTTCTTATCACGGCTTATTCGTTGGGAACGGAGTTGAAGTTTAATTCGGCCCGTGAGTGGATCTCAGCTTCTGGCGACAATATATTTGTAGCCCTTGTCGGGAAGATGCTGCCGCAGACATTGATGTTTCTTGTAATCATGTATGCTTACATGTTTTATGTTTTCGGTGTATTAAACTTTCCTCATCCTGGCGGCACGGGGTATATTCTCATGTTAGGCTTGCTTGCCGTCCTTTCATCTCAAGGATTCGGTATTTTTGTCTTTGGCATAGTGCCGTCGCTCCGAATGTCAATGAGTATCTGTTGTCTTTGGGCGGTACTTAGTTACTCGCTCTCTGGTACGGCGTTTCCTCTTTCGGCAATGGATTCGGAATTAAAGGCTATAGCCCTGTTATTTCCTTTAAGACATTACTATATGATTTACCAGCTTAACATATTCAACGGCTATCCGATAGATTTTTCTTGGCCTTATGTTATGGTGCTGGTATTTTTTGCGGCATTACCTATTTTTGTTTCATCAAGAATAAAGAAGAATGTTCTCACTTATAAGTACTTGCCATAAGCCGTAGACTGAGGGGAACTGGAGAAACAGTATGTAGCACGGTGTTATCAAATACAGCGGGAAATGAGATTGATTAAACGAATAAAACAAGGTTTCGGCGACCTCTGCCATATATGGGCTGACGAGATGCGCACTATTTGGAAGGACGAAGGTGTACTTATATTTTTCATTTTGGTCCCTTTGTTTTATCCTTTGTTATATTCGTGGATTTATACAAACGAGGTGGTACGCGAGGTGCCGGTTGCCGTCGTGGATTTGTCACATAGTAAGATGAGCCGTGATTTTATACGTCAGTTCGACGCTTCTCCCGATACCCGCATTGCCGCTTACTGCAACAATCTTGAAGAGGCAAAAGACGTGATAGGTCGTCAGGAAGCATTTGGCGTCTTGTATTTCCCGACAGATTTTCAGACTAACCTCATGCGTATGGAGCAAAGCCGCGTAAGTGTATTTTGCGACATGAGCTTCATGCTTTATTATAAAGCCATATACCAGACGGCGACAGCCGTAGCAGGCAATGTTAATTCAAAGATACAGATTGAACGTGCCGGTAATTGGACCGACCGTGAAGACGAGATATCAACCAAGCCTCTTGATTTTGACGAGGTCCAGATATTCAACGCTACGGGTGGATACGGTAACTTTATTATTCCTGGTGTGTTGATGCTTATCATCCAACAGACACTTTTGCTGGGTGTTGGCCTGTCGGCAGGAACAGCCAGGGAGCGTAGTACCACAGGTTCGTTTTTGCCTGATGACAGCTATTATGACGGCGTTTTCCGGACAGTTCTTGGTCGCGCATTGTGCTATTTCATGATTTATGCCGTTGTCGTAGCCTATGTTACGCTAGTTGTGCCGCGTTTGTTTGGTTTTACTTCATTGCTGAGCCATGGTGATATGTTATGGTTCATGTTGCCTTACGTCTTGTCGTGCATCTTCTTCTCGATGATAGTTTCTTGCGCGGTACTTCATCGTGAGAACATCATTCTAGTGGTAGTGTTCATGTCTGTACCGTTACTTTTTATTTCAGGCGTGTCATGGCCGCAAAGTGCTATTCCTGAGTTCTGGCAGTGGCTGTCATGGCTATTCCCGTCAACGTTCGGCATCCGTGGCTTTGTCAGAATGAACACCATGGGGGCTTTATTAAGCGACGTATGGACTGAGTATGTTGCTTTATGGGTACAGACTATTGCTTATTTCTTTATTGCATGCTTATTGTTCCGTTGGCAAGTGATAAAGAAATCGAGATTCAAACAAAAGGGCATGGACAGACCGTTGGCATAACCCGATTTGTTCCCAACCGCTTCCAGCCGGTATGGACCGGCTGGCCTGTATTAGGCGGGAAACGAATGGGAGAATAGGGACGCCTCGATTACGGATGCTGATTTTGCAGCCTTATGTTCCGGTTATCCGTTTTTCACTTCTTAAGCATGTTCCCGTCCTTGAACGCATTACCGACTTTCTCCCCGACAGCGAGATAGTCATTGTGGACGGGATCGAATATGATAGGGCGCAGTTTAGCGGGGTCAATCTTTCCTTTTTCGTCGAGGATGCTATCATCGGCAGATACATTTACAATTTGTCCGACTAGATGGCATGTGTCGGGGTCGTATGAGACTAGTTCACATTCAACGGCCATTGGCAGTTCCTCAATCAGCGGTGCATTGACAAACTCGGATTTAACGGCATGGAATCCGGCACGGTCAAACTTGTCAGGCACGTTATTAGCCGATACGATACCTACATAGTCGCATTCAACAAGTTTGTCAACGGTACCCATGCTGACCGTGAAAGCTTTTGCAGCCAGCAGGTTTTTCACTGTTTTGTGGCCGGCGCTCAGGCACAAGTTTATCCTGTCGTCATAGTCAATTCCTCCCCAAGCCGCGTTCATTGCGTCGGGACGTCCTTGTTCGTCGTAAGTGCCGATGATGAAGACCGGCTGCGGATAAGTCCAAGGTTTAGCTCCAAAATTTTTTCTCATGGTAGTTTCCGTTTTTATAATTGACATTATTTTCTCTTGTCTACAAAGGTAGCGATTGTTTTTCATAGTTATGTATGATTTGTGCATTTTGTTGATTTAAATTGTGTGTTGCCCATTTCATGCCTGTTGCTGCCTGTTGGCGTGCATGTTAAATTTGATTTAGCCATACGGGCTTGTATATCAGTGTAATTTATTATTTTTGCAGGCATTAAAATAATAATCGATATGAGTACGAAGTTTAAGGGCTTTATTTACGGCGTAGGTACGGCGGTTACGTTTGGTCTGATACCTCTCTTTACATTGCCTTTGATGCGTGAAGGCATGCAGTCGGATTCTATCTTGTTTTACCGTTTTCTTGTGTCGACAGTGGCTCTGGGCCTGATGATGATCGCCAAGCGTGAGTCTTTTGCCATAGCTTGGGGCGATTTGCCGGTTATGCTCTTGTTGTCTTTGTTCTATACCGCATCGGCCTTGTTCCTTCTTTACGGTTATGAAGTCATGGGGGCGGGCGTGGCAACAACTTTGCATTTCACTTATCCGGTTTTTGTGACATTGCTTATGTTTATCCTGTTCCGTGAGAAAGTGTCATGGATTACCATCACCGCCGTTGTATTGGCTATTGCGGGAGTGGCTGAGTTGTCGTTGCAAGGCACTACGTTGCGGCTTGACCCCTATGGCGTCGTCATAGTGTTGCTGTCGGCATTAGGATACGCAAGTTACATTGTAACCGTAAACAAGTCACGCGTTAGGAATATGCACAGCCGTAAGCTGGCGTTTTATGTATTTGCTTTTACTACACTTGCCTTTCTGGCAAAGACCGGCTTCGGTGAAGGTATCCAGCCTGTGCATGGTGCATGGCCGGTGTTCAATATCATAATGCTTGCCGTTGCGCCGACCGTTATTTCCAATATAACCCTGCTACTTGCCGTGCGCAATATTGGCGGTACGCTTACTTCAATTCTTGGTGCGCTTGAACCTGTTACAGCCGTGTGCATCGGCGTGCTTGTTTTCGGTGAGGCCTTCACCTTCAACGAGGCCGTAGGCATGGTGCTCATATTGGCTGCTGTGTCGCTTGTCATTCTGGGTAAGGGCATACGTGATAATCTTAACATTCTGCTTAAGCGTATCAGGCCGCGCCATCCATGATTCTCCTTATATGTAATGAGGTGTTGCAATTATGTTTATAGTTTTATGTAGTCTGTGCTGATGAAGACGTTTTTGGCTATTCTTATCGTGTCGTTTTGTTGTGCGTCGTG
>HF986703.1:0-633 GCA_000433175.1 Prevotella sp. CAG:1058 | reverse complement strand
ACGATGATGAATATGGCACCGGCCTGCTGGGTAGTGGTGTGGTTGCGCCAGACTTCACCATCTCCGTTTCCGATTCGCTGTGTTTCAATCTTAGCGACTTGCGTGGCAGTTATGTGCTGGTTGAGTTTTGGGCGTCGTGGTGTCCCGATTGCCAGGAGGCGACACCTGCGGTAAAGCGCATCTTTGATGCATACTCGCCCCATGGACTTGTAATGCTTGGTGTTTCTTTCGATGAAGATGAAAAACGTTGGAGCGACTATATTGTGGAAAACGGCCTTGCATGGATTCAGCACCGTGAAGAAAAACCATGGAAAGAAAGTAGTTTCAGCCAGTTATAATGTCAGGTGGATACCAACGTTTTATTTGATTGCTCCTGACGGTACGGTCGATTTTGCCACTGTCGACGTTGAGGCTGTGGCTGACAGTTTGCAGTCAAGGTTTCCGGGTGTTTATTGATGGTCTGCAAATTTATAATGCTGTAAATGCCGGGGCGTAAATCCGTGTTTGTAAAAGGTCGTCTTTTAGGCTGTAAAAGGTTACCTTTTGCACGCCAAAAGGTAGCCTTTTGCAGCCCCATTTGCCGCCTTTTGTTTATAGCATGACTATGCCTAAAAATACTTTACACCAAAAGTC
>HF986702.1 GCA_000433175.1 Prevotella sp. CAG:1058 | reverse complement strand
CTGTCGTAGAAGTCGGCAACGGCGCGTATCATGCTGTCTGAAGTAAACTGCGCACCTGAATTGACCATATTCTTGGTTCTCATCATGTCGTAATACATACGCACCCTCTCCGGCGCGCCTTCCATTTGCGGAGCCAACGCCTCATACAGGCGCAATGCACTGTCGGGGCGGCTGGCTGAAATGCTTTCTATCGGGTACAGCATGGCTTCGTATTTGGCGTACCTGTCGCACGAAACAATTATGAAAAAAAGCGCGAATGCGATGGGCAAAAGTCGTTTCATGCTTGCAAAAGTAAGAAAATTAACCTTCACGGCAAGCAGAATATCAATACATAATGACAATTACCGCAGAAATATAAGGGCTTAAGCAACTGGATATAACAAGACGTGGCTACCGGCAATTCGTCTTGATCGCCTTCTTTATAAAAGCCGCCGTGGCAGCACGGAATGTTGCCACGGCTTATAGTTACATGCATCTTTTATGCATGAATAATCAGAAGTTTAAATCAGAAACTGCGACAAAGCAGTTATATTCTCAAAATAATGACCGTTCCGTAAAGTACGCTCTACGCTTTTGCCTTGTGCGCTTGTCTGCTTGTACGCACGAATACGGCAGCCTCTATAATGACTGCTGCCAACACAAGAATCCATACCAATGAATCATTGTAGCCAAACATGCTGCCAAGCATGACAATTAATAAAACATCCATAACATAGCGGCATGCGCGCGGCATGGCTGAAAGACGGGCCCTGAAACTGCCCGGCCTGGATGGACGGAACATGCCTGTGGCAACATCTGAATCGGAAAAAGTCACCATGTAGTAAACCAATATGAGGATGGCCGAAACAAGACCCAACAAAGATGCGGCCAAACCTGGCGACATGGCAGAAAGTACAACATCTGCTAAGCCTGTAGCTATTGTAACCCAGAAATAGCTGCGCCAGCCTATGCTGCAGTTTGAAGAAGATGTTGATGATGAATGTTTCATAGTCGTGTTAGTTTTAAATGTATAATCAAATATATGTTGCGAATTTACAAAATAATTCTATTATATCAAAAAAAATCTGCAACAAATCCATCATTACGGCAACAGAATATCAGTAAAACATGCACATATCTGACTTTTTGTGCATACCTGGCAGGTATTAACGGTATTTATAATTAAAACTGCGCAGCAGCCTGACTCATGCCAACAACTGAGAAAGGCAACAATATGAAGCAAAAAGACCGGCTGCGCAAAATGCGTGCCGGTCTTATATTCATATAAATTCAAATAATTGCTTACTTGAGTACCTTAACATAACGCATAAGGGCAAAGCCGCCGATAGCCTGGACAAGCAGTCCGGGCCAGCCGAGGCGTATGTCCTGGAAGGCGTCAACGAGCGAACCGGTCATGCCCCACTCGGCCACAAAGCCTATCGCCTGATAAGCGACTACTGCAAGCAGCACGGCCCAAAAGCGTACGCCACGCACCTTTGAGGCTATGAACGAGGCGGCAAGGGCAAGCACTACCGACTTGATAAGTATTATAGGCAGTGAAGCCGCTGCCGGCATGCCGAAGAACGCGCTGTTGACAAGCGGCGAAACAACTGCCGTCAGCAGGCCTGCCACAGGGCCGTACTTATAGGCAGCCACAAGAGTAAAGAAGTAAATAGGCAGCCAGATGAGTCCACCCTGCGGTATGAGGTGGCACAACTGTGGCAGCACGATGTTGCCGATAACAAAGAGTGCGGCAACCATGTAAGTTTTGCTTTCGCGGCAGCCCAGCTGGCTTACCGCTGCGTAAGATGATGTTTCCATTATTGTAAGATGTTTATATTGTTAATTCTGTTTATCGTGGTTATCATGCACCGGGGTTCACTGCCGCGGCGTGGCATGCTCCTCAATGAACTGTTTTATCAGGGCATAAGCCTCTTCAGGCAAGTCGGTTCCAGCCGTGAGTTGCTCGACAGGACAGACACCTGTGCCAGCCCGGTTGATGATGTGGGGCACGAGCGTGCCGTAACTTACGTCTACCCCGGCATCACGCAGCACGCCTAGGGCGCCTGTGCTGATAACCCTGGCGTAAACATGAGCCACGCGCCCAAGTACGAGCAGCAGGGCGGCGCCACGGCCTATCACCCGGTCGGCAACTGAAGCACCGTCGAGAAACAACGGGTTGTCTGTCACAAGGGCAAACAGGTCGGCCACACCGCTGTGGGCAAACACGGCAAGGCGGCCGTCACCTGAACGGGCCACGCCACGGCAGCCGTCGTCGGCAAGCATCTGTATCAGGCTATTCATTCTGCTTAAGCTGTTCTACGAATTCGTCAATACGGTGCATTTCCTTAGGTATGCGTATGCCCTGCGGGCAATGCTCCACGCACTGGCCGCAGCCAATGCAATGCGCAGCCTGGCGCAAGCGCGGCACTGAACGGTCGTAGCCTATGAGGAAGGCGCGGCGTGCACGGCGGTAGTCGGGGTCTTGCGCTCCCTTATTGGGCATATTACCCTCCTTTATGCAGCGGTTGTAGTGCAGCAGTACGCCGGGAATATCGATACCGTACGGGCAGGGCATGCAGTACTTGCAGTCGTTGCAGGGTATTGTCTTGAGGTTGTAAATGTCGTCGGCTATCTGCATGAGGAATTTCTGCTCGTCGGCAGTGACGGGTTTAAGCGGCGAGTAAGTGCAGAGATTGTCGCGCAGGTGCTCCATGTAGGTCATGCCGGAGAGCACGGTCAGCACGCCGTCGGGAGTTCCTGCGAAACGGAAAGCCCACGAGGCCACACTGCGCTGCGGCTGGCGCTGTTTCATCTTGGCGGCTATGTCGTCAGGCACGTTGGCAAGACGTCCGCCAAGGAGTGGTTCCATTATTATGGCTGGAATTCCACGTTTTTTCAATTCTCCATAAAGATACACGGCATCTGTGTTACGCGGGTTTATCTCGTCAGCATAGTTCCAGTCGAGGTAGTTGAGCTCTATCTGCACGAAGTCCCAATGGTAACGGCCCTCGTCGTGCCACTTTAGCATGAGGTCGTATATCTTGACGTCGCCGTGGTACGAGAAGCCGAGGTTGCGTATGCGCCCCTTGCGCTTCTGCTCTACCAGCCAGTCCAGGATTCCGTTGTCCATGTAGCGGCCGTTGAATGTGGCCAGCGGGTCGTCACCCTGCCCTATGGCGTGTAGCAGCAGGTAGTCCACATAGTCGGTCTGCAGCTCCTTCAATGAGTTCTCGAACATTTCAATAGATGCCTTGCGCGTCCATGTTTCCGGGTTGAAGTTGGAGAGCTTTGTGGCAATAAAATACTTGTCACGCGGATGGCGTTTCAGGGCTATGCCCGTAGCACGCTCCGACTTTCCCTGTGTATAGGCAGGAGATGTGTCAAAATAGTTCACGCCGTGCTCTATGGCATAGTCTACAAGGCGGTTCACCATGTCCTGGTCAACCTCTATTTCGCCCGTACCGGTAGAGGGGTCTTTGCCTGCGTTCTTGTCGGGCAGGCGCATCATGCCATAGCCCAGGAGCGACACGCGGTCGCCGGTGTTGGGATTTGTCCTGTAACTCATCTTGCCCTTCTCCGGCTCAAGCGTCGCTGCAGGGTTCTGCCTGTCAGACTTGCAGGCTGTAAGCAGCGCTGACGACGCAACGGCTCCGCCACCGAGCATCTTCAGGAAACTGCGTCTTGATATATCTTTTGTCATTGTTACGGTCGTTAATGATTCACTGAAAAGTTCTTTGCTTCATACATGTACATGGTGCCTCACACTTCACGATGTACCTCGTGGCCTTCAACGTATATGGCACTGAACGGACGCGAAGGACACAAGTGTTCGCATGCACCGCAGCCAATGCACCGCGCCTCGTTGACAGCCGGTATCTTGGGAGAATGCTCGTCGGCAGGGTTCATCGGCACCATGGTAATCGCTCCTGTGGGACAGTGACGCGCGCAGTTACCACACTCGACACCATCTGTCACCGGCACGCAGTTCTTGCGCACCCATACGGCGTGGCCTATCTGTGTGGCCGACTTCTCGGCCGTGGTTATAGGCTTAATGGCTCCTGTCGGGCAAACCTGGCCACACCTTGCACACTCGGGACGGCAGTAACCACGTTCGTAAGACATGGTGGGCTGCATGAACGTCGACAAGTCTGACGAAGGACGGAGCACTCCGTTAGGACAGTTTGACACGCATAGCTGGCAGGCAGTACAATGCTGCGCAAAGTGCTGCGCTGACAACGATCCTGGAGGAGTGACAGGTGTAAGGCGCTTGGGCGCCACCTTGTCCTCTATCGCAGCCAGTCCGCCGTCAACCTTTTTCTTCTCCTGTCCCAATGCGGCACCGGCAGTTGCCATAGCCATGCCTAAAAGGAACGAACGGCGTCCCTCGTCGGCAACAGCACTATTGCCGTCCTTGCCACTATCCGTGCCTGCACAATCCTTAGCGGCAGGCTTGGCGTGGGCATAGCTCATGGCTCCCTTGTTGCACTTGTCAAGGCAGTCGCCGCACACCACGCAGCGGCTATAGTCTATCGTGCCGTTCTTTATATCAATGGCCGACGCCTTGCAGTTCTTCGAGCAAAGGCCGCAACTTACGCACTTGCCGCCGTCAATATGTACCTTAAGCCATGAGAAACGGGCAAAAAAGCTAAGGATTGTACCCACAGGACAAACAGTATTGCAATAAGTCCTGCCGCCGCGCCATGCGAGGAAGCCTACAACCACAAGTGTAACAACGGCAACAACAAGCACCGGCACGCTCTTCAACCATACGTCAACACTGTAAAAAGCGTAACTGTCAAAATGCTCGGCTATGGCTGCCAACACATTGTTACCGGCCTGGTAGACAGGCTTCATCAAACTGGAAGCGATACGTCCGTAGGCACTGTAAGGCGCCAGAAGCGACACAATGGCGTTGACACCGGCTACAGCCGACACAATGAATACTACAAGGAAGCCGTAGCGCAGCCAGCGCCGCTCGGGCGAATAGCCGAACCTGTTTTCCTTCCTCATGCCCCGGATGCGCGACACAATATCCTGCATCACGCCCAACGGGCAAACTATTGAACAGTAAATACGCCCAAAGACAAGCGTCAGCAGCAACAAGAGTGCCACCACTGCCACGTTAAGGGCTAGCACGGCAGGCCAAAACTGAATCTCGGCCAACCAGCCGAACCATCTGCGCACCGAGCCTGTAACGTCAAGAAATATGAACGTCAGCAGCACGAATACCACAATGGCAAGGGTCATCCTCACTTTTCTAAGCATAATCCTACTGATATTTATTATTATTCATTTCATTCTTATACTCCTCTCCCAACGGCCTTGTCGCAGCCGTCATGCGTACCACCACGACGCTAGCCTCGTAGAGCAACCATATCGGTAACGATACCACAAGCAGGGTGAACATGTCAGACGTCGGCGTTATGACAGCCGCGACTACCAGAATAGCAACAACGGCATGGCGGCGGTAACGGTTCATCCACTCAGCACGAAGCAGTCCGGCACGGGCCATCAGCCAACTAACCACTGGCATCTCGAACACTATGCCGAAGACGAGGCTCATCATTGCCAGCGTGTCCACATAAGAGCTTATGGTAAGCATGTTGGATACGTCGGCGCTTACCTGGTAAGTGCCGAGGAAGCGCACCGTAAGCGGGAAGATGACAAAATAGTCAACCACAATCCCCACCATGAACATAATGTACGCCGAAACAGTAATCCTAACGGAATAACGCCGTTCGTTGTCATAAAGTGCCGGCGATATGAAACGGAACAATACGTACAGTATGTATGGCGATGCAATCAACAGGCCCGCCAGCATAGCCACCTTCATGTGTACCATGAACTGCTCGGTCAGGCCCGTGTTGATCAGATGTAAGGTGAAAGGCTCGAAACCGAGCAGGCGGTATGTCAAAAAACCGCTACCGGCAGGAGCCAGCACGACGCCGAACAACACGTCCTTGAACACGAACGCCAAAACACCTGCAGACACCGTTGCAACCAACATGCGTATAATACTGCCACGGAGCACGTCAAGATGTTCCCAAAACGTCAGCCCGTCGCCGTCATTCATCCTTCTTCCTTGTATCTTCCTGCTTGTCGTCAAGCGTTCCGTTCATGCCATCCTTGAAACTCTTAACGCCCTTGCCCAAGCCCTTCATAAGCTCGGGTATCTTCTTTCCACCGAAAAGCAGAAGCACGATAAGCGCTATTACAAGAATTTCTTGCATTCCTATTCCCATAACTTAATATTAAATGTTTATATTAACGCCGCCCATGAACACCGCACGCGGCATAGGGTAGCCATAATTTATCTCATATTTCTGTGCCAGGAGGTTCTCGCCCTTTGCCCAAACATCAAGCCAGGGCAACACACGGCACGAGGCGGTCACGTTCAACAGCAGGAAGTCTTCCTTGGTTTCTGCCTGACCGACTTGCGTATATAGTCCGCCGACATACTGCAATCCGCCGACCAACGTCCACCTGCCGCGCCTGTAACCGGCACCAAGATAAGCCTTGTGCTCAGGCGAAGCCAGCACCTTGTTGCGCATGTGTAGATAGCTGTAATTGGCGTTCAGACTGAGGTAACGGCCGACACGCCATGCAGCTTCGGCCTCGAAGCCAGAGTTCTCTATCTCGCCCGTGTTCACATTCATCGGCTTGTTGTCGACCATTGCCGTCTGAATCATGTTGTCGCCGCTGATATAGAACAGGCTCAGGCCGTAAGAGAAAGCACCGTCCGACATGCGCTGTTTCCATGACAGCTCATAGTTCACCATGCGCTCGGGCTGCAGGGCGTCATTAGCGGGTCCCCAAAGGTACATTTCACGTATTGTAGGATTGCGGAAGCCCTTGCCTACCATGGCCTTCAGCTCGCCATCCTTGGCCAGGCGGAACACCAGTCCGCCCTGCGGTATCCATTCCGTGCCGCTCTGCGAGTGGTGGTCAAGGCGCACTCCGGCGTCAATCGTCATCCAGCGGAACAAATCCTGACGGAAGTCCACGTATCCTGCTATCTCGTTCTCATGGGCGTCAGCCATTGGGTCAAGATCCTCGCCCGTAGCAATCACGCGGTTCCACGCCTTGCCGTAAATATGCTGGTAGTCAACACCAACCGTCACACGGTTGCCTGCGAAGAATGTAGCACTCTGGTATGCTGAGAAGCCGGTAAGAGCATCGTCCGAGCGGAAAAGTTTATCCTGCGGTTCCTCTCCTGCGGCATATCCGTCGTTAATCTTATGCCTGCCAAAGTTATGATACACGCTGACAGCTCCTGAAGTGTTGCCATAATGGTTTTCCACAACCGCCGTTGCCACGCCGCGCGTAATCCACTGGCGCACACCTGACAGCGGCTCGTGAGTACTGCCGGGGTATGAAGAGTTGAAGTGAGTTACGTCGACATCGGCGTAAGCCGTCCAGTGCGGCGAGAAGTCATAGCCCAGCTTAAGGTATCCGCCATACTGCTCGAAACCCATGTGCGGACGATGATTGTCGCTACTGCCGTACTGGCCTGAAAGAACACTGTAGAAACCGCCCTTCCTTACACGGTTGGTAAACTCTCCCTGGAACGTGCCGTAAGAACCTGCACCGAGACTTATGTCGGTCTTCACACCATTGCCAGGCATCTTGCGTGTCACGATATTAACCACTCCGCCCATGGCGTTGGAGCCGTAAAGCATCGATGCCGGACCACGCACAACCTCAACCTTCTCGGCAATCATTGACTGGTATGAGTCGCTTATCGAATGGCCGAAGATGCCCTGGTATTGCGGATGCCCGTCAATAAGCACCATTACACGTCCGGCTCCGCTGCCTATGCCGCGCAGGCTTATGCCTCCGGCGGCACCGTCGCTCACGGCATAGCCCATTATCGAACGTGCCGTAACGAACAGTCCGGGCACTTGTTCAGACAGTGTCGGCAGCACATTGTTTCGCTGGTTCTCTGTCAGTTTTTCACGGCCTACCACCGATATGTTCATCGGCAGGTGCCTTACGTCGGCCGTATTACGCGTACCAGTCACTACAACATTGTCGAGAACATGCCCGACAGAGTCTGTCTGTGCCTGCGTTTTTCCGGTTGCGGCAACCAACAAAGCAACTGCAAAAATAAGTTTTTTCATTAATAATCAAAACTTTAGATTTAAAAAAATGTTATTACCGTCGGCACGTAACCGCTGCCTGAAACACACGGCAAGGCATGGCCGGCTCCGGTCAGTCAGACAAGCCGCCACGCCCCGTTATGTACTGTTTTTACTTATTGTCAATGTCCACTACGACATAGGCCGTGCTGCCAAGTCCTATCTTCTCGGCGTAGTCTACTATGTGCGTGCCGTGCTGCCGGTTGATGCGCTCTATGAGCGGCTTGGCATCGTCGCCTTCGGTCGACTTGTGGTTGAACACCATGTCGAGGCAAGCCTTGTCGAGAGCCACGGGGTCGAGCGAAGCCATTATGCCCATGTCCTTGAGCTTAGGCTCGTCGGGACTGCTGTCGCAGTCGCAGTCAACACTGAGGTTGTTCATGACGTTAATATAAAGAATGTTGCCCTTGAAGTAGTCTGCCACGGCCTGTGCGGCTGCCGCCATGCTTTCGAGGAAATAATCCTGCGCAGGCAGGTTGTTCCACAACTCATCCGGACTTTGCACCTTGCCGGCCGTGTGTATGTAAGTCTTGCCGGCCGACGAAGCAACGCCTATCGACTGGTTCTTCAGCACTCCGCCGAAGCCGCCCATGGCGTGGCCCTTGAAGTGGGCAAGGTTTACCATGAAGTCGTAGTTGGCAAGGCTGGCGCCTACTATGTCGTACTTTATGTGCGTGGTGTCCTTTACCGGTATGCGCATGTCGCCGTGCTCGTCCATGATGTCAACCTTGGCAATCTTGTCGAAACCATGCTGGCGTATGGTCTTCCAATGTGCCGCAGAGGTGTTCCTGCTTCCGGCGTAAGCCGTGTTGCATTCGACAATCGTACCGCCAACCTCGTCAACAAGGTTGCGTATCAACTCCGGCTTCAGATAGTTGTGGCCGCCGGCCTCGCCCGTGCTTATCTTCACTGCCACACGGCCCTTGGCCTCCTTGCCCAGCGCCTTGTAAATGCGGACAAGGGCTTCAGGAGTAATATCCCTAGTGAAATAAACTTTTGACTGGGCGCACATGCCGGCAGACACAAGCAGCCCGACAACGAATATGACAAGTTTCTTCATTTTGTTATATTTATATTGGTTAAATGTTTCCACGCTGCAAAATTACAATAAAACATCTTGCAGGCGCGTACCTCATTTACCGAAAAAACAACCAGTTTTACATAAGTGCAATCAAGACACACTGTTTCAATCCTCTTTGCCGTCCTTGTTCTCCGATATGAAGAGAAGTTTGTCGCCGGCATGCAGCTCCACCTGCCCGTTGGGTATTATGAACTCGTTGCCCCTCTTCACCAGCATGACAAGCGAACCCTTAGGTATGTTCATGTCCTTCAGACGGTTGCCGCCGGCAAGCATTTCGGTAGTCAGCGTCATGTCTTCCAGCTTCGTGTCTATCTCGTCAGGCAGTTCCACGCCGAACTCGTTGCCTTCCTTCTCCTCTGGCAGGTCAAGGTGCAGCCAGCGGGCGAATGAGGAAATGCTCATTCCCTGTACCACCAGCGACAGCAGTGTGATGAAGAACACTATGTTGAAAAGCTGCTGCGAACCTTCAATGCCTGCAATGACAGGATAAGTGGCGAAGATTATGGGCACGGCGCCGCGCAGTCCGACCCATGAGACGAACAAGCGTGCCTTGTTTGAGATATTGCGGAACGGCAGCAGGCAGGCGAACACGCTTACCGGACGGGCTATGACAATCATGAACAGGCCGATAAGCAGGGCCACGGCGGCTATGTCGAGCATCTCGTGCGGATTAACAAGCAGTCCGAGACTCAAGAACATTATGATCTGGAACAGCCACGTCAGACCGTTCATGAAGGTGTTTATCTCCTTGCGGTAAACCAGCCTTACGTTTCCAACGATAACTCCGGCGATGTATACCGCCAGGTAACCGTTGCCCTTCAGCAGGTCGGTTATGGTGAAGGTCGCGAACACAATGCTCAACAACAATATGGGATACAACGAACTATTAGACAGGTTGATGCGGTTGACCAGCCACACGGCGAAACGCCCGAAGGCGTAGCCGACGCTTCCACCAATGAGGAACTGCACCAGGAGGTCGCGTCCCACTACTGCCAGACTGAGTTCGCTGCCGCTCGAAATAATCTGTATCAGGACAATCGTCAGCATGTAGGCCATGGGGTCGTTGCTGCCGCTTTCCAGCTCAAGCATCGGGCGCAGGTTCTCCTTCAGGTTCATCCTCTGCGACCTGAGCAGGCTGAACACCGACGCTGAATCAGTAGACGACATCGTCGCGGCCAGCAGCAACGAAGCCATCATGGTAAGTTCAATGTTGGTATGTGTCAGTCCCGACAGGAAGTAAATGAACACGCCGGTAAGCACAGTGGTAAGCAGCACGCCCACGGTAGACAGCACTATGCCGGGCTTGAGTACGGGTTTTATGTCCTGGAACTTTGTATCCATGCCGCCGGAAAACAGTATTATGCTCAAGGCTATCATTCCTATGAACTGCGCATCCTCGGCACTATTGAACTGCAGTCCCAGTCCGTCGCTGCCGAAAAGCATGCCTACAAGCAGGAACAACAACAAAGTGGGTATGCCGAAACGGTATCCGGTCTTGCTTATTATGATACTTGAGAAAATCAGCACGGAGCCGATTAAGAGTATGTTTTCTGCTGTAAAAACCATAATATAATTAATGCTTACGAATATTATTTTACTATTACAATTCAAATATGCGCAACGTTAAAAAGCCCGATGTGGTGCGTTTAACGCTATGCGGTACGGCGACCTGTGACACGCCTTAAAAAGCCCCTTAATGCAAAAGGCTACCTTTTACATTGTGAAAGGTAGCCTTTTACAATGCGAAAAGCGGTCTTTTGCAACGCGAAAGGCAACCTTTTGCAACGCCTGTCGTAACGCGTTGTCCGTCAACGGCTTACGTTGTCGGCAACGGTTATGCGCAAAGTATCCTTGTCGAAGGTTATCCCGGAGCGTTCTATGAAGGCTGACAAGGCACCGCTGTCGGCCAGCTGCCGCGGCGTACCTGTGTCCACACTGCCGTCACCGGGCATCAGCCACAACATGTCTGCCGTCTGGAGGGCAAGCTCCAGATCGTGAGTCGACATGAAGATGGTCTTCCCCATGTCGTGGCTCAGGCGCGATAGTAGCAGCATCGTCTCCACCTTACTGGGATAATCGAGGAAGGCAGTAGGCTCGTCGAGGAAGATTACTGGCGTCTGTTGCGCCAGGGCCTTGGCTATCATCATCTTCTGCCGCTCGCCGTCGCTCAGCGTCGACACCGTGCGCGCTGCCAGATGTGATATGCCCACGCGGTCCATGCTCTCTCTTACTATACGTTTGTCTTCGTCGCCGAGCGTCCCCCAGAATCCGGTATAAGGCGAACGTCCGAGCGCAACGACCTCTTCAACCGTAATGTTCAAGACTTCGAGGCGGCTGGTCAGCACGACGCTGATAAGCCTCGACAATTCCTTCTGCGTGTATTCTGATATTTCCCGGCCTTTTATATGCACGTGCCCGCCGAGCTTAGGCAGAAATCCGGCAAGCGTCTTAAGCAGTGTCGACTTGCCGGCTCCGTTCGAACCGATAAGGCATGTCAGTTCGCCGCCGTGCAGCGAGACGTCTATGCCGTCGGCCACAATCTTTTCGCCGCCCTTGATGCGGTAGCCTATCGAGAGGCCGGTGAGTGATATAGAGTCCATAATCCGTGTGTATCCTTTTATCGTGAAAAACGTTGAATTACCTGCACAAGGCACTTGCCGCCACGGCTCCGGCGGCTGCCGTCATGCGTCCAAGCGGCCTTATTGCGAGTTGATCAGCATCCGGGCGTATTCAATCAGCGTGTCCTTACCGTTGCAGAAGTCGCCGTCGGCGAGCTGGACGTTATAGTCTGGCTCTATGCCGAACTCCGTACACTGCATATCGCGGTCGTACATCGGGCACGCGCTGAAGCGCACCGCCCAGCCGTTGGGCAGCTCGCTGCTGAATGGCATGCCTGCTCCGCCGCCGGTCTTGTCGCCCACCACGACAACGTTGGGGCAGCACTTCATGTACTTTACAAACTCGTTCGCCGCGCTGAACACGCCGCGGTTGGTCAGCACAACCACCTTCTTGTGCCACCTTATGCCCGACGACGGTTTCAGCTTCTGCTCCTCCGGTTTCGAAAAGTCATTGTGGCCGGGCCCCGTCTTGTGGCACATGTAACCCACAAGGATGGTCTCGTCAGTGAAGCGTCCTGCCAGTTTCTCGGCCGTAGTGAGCTGTCCGCCGCCGTTGCCGCGTATGTCAAGTATCAAGCCGTTGCACGGGGCGAGGTACAGCATCACCTCGTCAAGGTTGCCGTCGCCTATGCCGTTGGCGAACGAAGGACAGTAAACATAGCCTATGTTATCGTCGAGCTTGCGGTATTCAAGCCCCGAAGCTATCTTGTAATCAGTGCCGAGGTAACGGCGCAGGAGCGAGTCGCTGAAGTTTGCGGGATAGTCTTCCTTCCAGCTCCAGTATCTGGCGTTGTCGAACGGGGCGTACATGTTGACGTGTCCGTCGCGCAGTTCACCGAGCATATTGCCCAACACCTCGAACAGCCAGTCGTCCGTCATGCCGTCAGACACCTGCTTGGAGTACTTGGCGTACACCTCGTTCCAGTTCAGCCCGTAAACCTCGTTCTTGTAGTCGAAGAAACAATAATGCTCGTCGATTATCTTCCACAGCGCCTCGAAGTTGCCGCGCGGATCGTCGCTGAACTCCTCCTCGTCCACGCACGATGTGAAAGCCAGCGTGAAAACGAGACCGACAATCATGTAAACAGCCTTTCTCATGGGATTATGCTTGTAAGTTTGAAACGGCGCACAAAGCCGATAACGAACATGTTTGAATACGTATGGTACTTCAGGTTGTTGACCTTGGCCTGGCGGAAGTCGCCAAGATAGCCAAGGCGCAGCGATGTCCGCCCCAATGTAATGTCGACGGTAAGCATCTGGCTTAACGACGGCGCATTGACGAAAGTCGTGGGAACTATGTTGTGGTCGTAGTCGCCTCGGGAGAATATCTCATAATACGACTGTCCGTAATTGGGGCTGAACATAAGTCCGACAAGTGGTGCGCTCACCTCGTAGCGCGCCGCAAGCGGAACGTTCCATAACCTGAAGCGGTATGATGCGGCTGCCGAAGGGGCAATGTCGATGCCCACCCGCGCCTGCGCCGGATTGTTGCCGTTGCGCGTGTTGTATAGGAATCCGACCGAAGCATCTACTTTTCCGCCTGCCATGACATTGAGACGGCCGCCTAGAAAGTCCCAGTTGTAATGCAGGCCGTAGCTGAACGTGTACATGCCCGACATCTCCGTGCCGTTGCCAGCTCGGTTGTCAAGGTACGAGAACGAGCCCTGGTGCACAAGCATGTGCGACAACCTGCGCCCCTCACGGCGGCGTATGGTGTGCGAAACGTAACGCAACTCCATGCCCGAATATTCTTCGGGAGACAGGTAAGTGTCGAGCGTCGAGGCACGGCCAACGCCTATCATGCGGGCGTTGGTTACGACCTTGTCGCTGTGCAGGGTGTCAGCCTGCTGCGCCATGACCGCCGCAGGCATGAGCGCGGCCAGCGATATGAGTAGTGAACGTATTGCTATCATTGCGCTTGGGAGTGTTTTGCGCCATAAGTCTGGTAAACAGGCGCAGTGTCATTCCTGCGGGTCATCGTCGCCGAAGAGGCGCAGCTGTCCCGTTATCTCGTCAATCACCTGCTGCCGGCTCTTGCCTGCGTCAGGGTCGAGATTCTCGTCTTCAGGCTCGTCGGGCTGCCCTTCACCTTCTTGTCCGCCGTCTTCAGCACCGTCGTCGGCACGCTTCAGCGACTCGATCTGTTCTATGCTGTCCACGGTCCACGTGCTGAGGCGCTTGCCCTTGGCCTTGAAGCCCTTTACGCCGACAAAGTCTTCGGCGTCGATTTCTGTCGAACCGCGGAATGCGTCGTCGCCTCCGTAAGTGATACGGAAGCGCGGATAAGGCTCGTCCGTCAGGCATACGAGGCGCGTGTCGGGGTTTTCGCCCAGATAGTTCTGCTTGCGTTTCGAGCCTTCAAGCATGAAACGCTTAAGGTAGGGATAGCCCTGCTGGTCGGCATCGTAGAGCACCGCCGTCCACACCTTGTGTTCGTCGTACTTCTCTATTATCTTTATGTTGTCCTCGTAGTGGTTGTTCACGTCGAAGTTTGACAGGTAGAAGTCGCCGTTGTCGAGTACTACCAGTATGCTGTCGTCCTCGTTGAACTCGCCGAGCAGGCGTCCGTGGTCGTCATAATTGAGGCGTTTAACGTCCGGGTCGAACCACACCTTGCGCCCTCCGAGCGTGCTGTGGCCGTGGCTCTTCAGTGATATGCGGTGTACGTTGAACCTTGTAAGCACCACGCCCCTTGCACCGCGGCCCTTGATGTCAACCTCGGAAAAGTCCTTCTCCTTGAAGATGTTCTTCAATCGTGGCGCCGGGTCGAGCGTAACCTTTATCACCTCAGCCTCGCCGTTGGGGTTAGCCGTGAAGTAAACCACGCGCGAACCTGGCGCACCCGTAGTGAGGTCGTACTCGCGGTCGCGCTGTATGCTGGTCACGTTGAAGCGTTTCATGTAATACTTGCCCATCTTTCCGTCGCGGTAGACGACGTTGTAGATGGTGCGCTTGTCGTTCTTCTTGAACACCGCCACGTGCAGTATGTTCTTGCCTACGAATATCTTGTCGGCCACGCGCACCACCTTGTACTTGCCGTCCTTGTAGAAAATGATGATGTCGTCGATGTCCGAGCAGTTGCATACAAACTCGTCCTTCTTCAGCGCAGTGCCTATAAAGCCGTCGTTGCGGTTTATGTAGAGCTTCTCGTTGGCCTCAACCACCTTGGTGGCCTCTATCGTGTCGAAGTTCTTTATCTCGGTCAGTCGCGGATGGTTTGCCCCGTACTTCTGCTTCAGGAACCTGAACCAGTCTGCCGTAACCTCTACCATGTTGCCCAGCTTGCGGTCAATGTCCTCAATCTCGGCCTTTATCTTGGCCATCAGCTCGTCGGCCTTGTCCTTATTGAACTTCAGTATGCGCGCCATCTTTATCTCCATGAGGCGCAGTATGTCGTCCTTTGTCACCTCGCGTATCATCTGCGGGTAGAACGGCGTCAGGCGGTCGTCGATGTGCGCGCAGGCGGCATCCATGTCGGGAGCCTGCTCGAACTTGCGGTCCTTGTATATGCGCTCCTCGATGAATATCTTTTCGAGCGAGGCGAAGTGCAGCTGTTCCAGCAGTTCGTTCTTGCGTATCTCAAGCTCCTGGCGCAGCAGCCCCATGGTATGGTCGACCGAATAGCGCAGCACGTCGCACACCGAAAGGAACTGCGGCTTGTTGTCTTCTATGACGCAGCAGTTGGGCGATATGTTTATCTCGCAGTCCGAGAAGGCGTACAGGGCGTCGAGAGTCTTGTCCGACGACACGCCCGGAGCCAGGTGTACAAGTATCTCCACCTGCGCCGCCGTGTTGTCGTCCACCTTGCGCGCCTTAATCTTTCCCTTCTCGATGGCCTTCAATATGGAGTCGATAAGCGTGGAAGTAGTCTTGCCGTAAGGTATCTCGCGTATTACGAGTGTCTTGTTGTCGAGTTTCTCTATCTTTGCCCTCACCTTCAGCACTCCGCCGCGCTGTCCGTCGTTATACTTGCTTACGTCGATGCTTCCGCCAGTGGGGAAGTCAGGATACAGGATGAACGGCTCGCCGTGCAGATAGCTCACGGCGGCGTCACATATCTCGTTGAAATTGTGCGGAAGAACTTTCGACGACAGTCCCACGGCAATGCCCTCGGCGCCCTGCGCCAACAGCAACGGGAACTTGGCAGGAAGCGTTATCGGCTCCTTGTTCCTTCCGTCGTAGCTCAGCTGCCACTCCGTAGTCTTCGGGTTGAACACCACGTCAAGTGCGAACTTCGACAGTCGCGCCTCTATGTATCGCGGCGCCGCCGCACGGTCGCCCGTCAGTATGTTACCCCAGTTTCCCTGCGTGTCCACCAGCAGGTCCTTCTGCCCCAGCTGCACAAGCGCGTCGCCTATGGAGGCGTCGCCGTGCGGGTGGAACTGCATGGTGTGTCCCACTATGTTCGCCACCTTGTTGTAGCGTCCGTCGTCCATGCGCTTCATCGAGTGCAGTATTCGTCGCTGCACGGGCTTCAGTCCGTCCTCAATATGTGGCACGGCACGCTCGAGGATGACGTATGAAGCATAGTCGAGAAACCAGTTCTGGTACATTCCGCTGAGGTGGTGTACGGCAGAGGCGTCAAACCGGTTTACGGGCTTGTAACCGGAATCGTCACCTCCAGCCTGGGCGCCTGCCTCAAGCTCCATCATTTCATCGTCAATTATTTCGTTGTCCATGTATCCTAAAATGATTTTATGCAGCTCTCTAAACGGCGTGCTAAAACAACGCGTTTTAAAACGGTTGAAACTGCATCCTTGCAAAGATACGGCAAAAAATCGGTTTTCACAAATAAACAGTTGGTTTTTAAGCATTAAGCAGCCGCCGCGACTTGCACGGCAGAGTCAACTAGCAAGTGCAACATTACGGAA
>HF986701.1 GCA_000433175.1 Prevotella sp. CAG:1058 | reverse complement strand
GGACTTTTGGTGTAAAGTATTTTTAGGCATAGTCATACGTTTTCCAAAAGACGGCCTTTCACACTACGAAAGGCTACCTATTGCTTTATAAAAGGTAGCTTATTGGACTCCAAAAGGCAACCTTTCATAATCAGGCAAAATCCATGAGTATCCAGCACAAAAAACTTCATGCAAACCGGCATGCTAAAAACAAGATCGAAATGTTTACCACTCCAAATAAGAATGACTCACTTACCTTAACAACAAGTATATGTTACAGGAATACTGACGGATTTTTAAGAAAACGCACCAGACAATCAGCTTACAAACTAATGGCAGATGGCAATAACAATATCAATTGCTTAAACATTAAACAGGCTGCACATTTTCATCATCATTACAAATGACATTAAAAATGTGCAGCCTTTCAATATATCAATTAAATATTCCGGTCACTGCATCAGCAAACCTTTTCCAAACGTTTCATTATCGAGAAAATGAATATTGCCGAGATGAGACACAGTGCCACGAGTATTCCCCAAAGTATCCACAAAGGCAGTCCACCCCAAAGCATTCCGATAATTGAGACAAGATAGTTACCGACAGCTGTCGCTGCAAACCAACCACCCATCATAAGGCCCTTGTACTTGGGAGGAGCTACCTTGGATACAAACGAAATACCCATCGGCGACAAGAACAGCTCTGCAAAGGTAAGAATAAGGTATGTGCCTATCAGCAAGTTTGGCGTAACCCTGTAATCAGCCGTAGTCGTTGAAAGTGAATCAGGAACAGGCAGACCGAACGAACCTAAAGCCATAACCGTGAAACCTACTGCTGCGATAAACATTCCGATACCAATCTTTCGTGGAGCCGAAGGTTCTTTACCCCTATTGGCAAGATAACTGAAGACAGCCATCGAAACAGGAGTCAGTGCTACAACAAAGAAAGGATTGAACTGCTGGAACTTCTGTGGGAGAATGTTTATGACTGTATCCATGCCACTATAATTATAATACAACAGAACCAAAGAAGCCAAAGTAACGATCAGCGATACGATCCTGCCTTTAGACTTCTTTGCCTGGAATATTGCAAAGAGACCGTACACGATAATTGCAATAAGAACAAGATTCCATACGTCAAAACCGATACGGGTGAGCCCTGTTGCTGTCGCATCAGTATAGTCGCGTGCAAAGAATGTCAGAGTAAGACCATTCTGGTGGAAAGCCATCCAGAAGAATATAACCACTGCAAACACAAGGCAAAGTGCAACAACACGAGACTTTGTCTCGGCAGGAGACAATTCCTGAACAGCAACCTGTGCGTCGCCCTTATCTGCACTTGACTTCACATTTACATCAGCATGCTTGAAGGTCTTGCGGCCAAACACGTAAATAAGCATTGAAACAATCAATGACACACAAGCCACGGCGAATCCCATGTGATAAGACTCGGAAAGCACATTTATATAATCGCTTGCAAAATGTGTCAGCGAAGATGCATCGTTAGCAATGTTCTGGGATGAAGCCAAAGAAACGAATTTAGACAATGCTTCTCCGTTAAGTGTACCGTCAAGATACTGGTGGGCAAGAGCTGGAATATCTCCATTATATACATAATTGTGCGACTTCATATACCAGTCTGTAATCTTCTCTGCCGCAGTAGGAGCAAACAGGGCACCAATATTAATTGCCATATAGAATATGGAGAAAGCGGTATCGCGCTTGGCTGAATATTTGGGGTCATCATAAAGATTACCGACCATTACCTGAAGATTACCTTTAAAAAGTCCGGTTCCTAAAGCGATCAGGAACAAAGAACCTATCATGGCAGCGATACCCACGGCATTATTTCCTGCGGGGAAAGCCAGGCACAGGTAACCAACAAACATGACAACGATGCCGGAAGTAACCATCTTACCAAAACCGAATTTGTCTGCCAAAATACCACCCACCACAGGAAGGAAGTAAACTAAAGCCAGGAAACCGGCAAAGATGTTAGATGTAACCGTGGCCGTAAAGCCGAACTTTGCTTGCAAGAACAATGTGAATATTGCAAGCATTGTGTAATAACCAAAGCGCTCACCTGTATTTGCAAGTGCCAGCGCATACAAACCTTTTGGCTGTCCTTCAAACATAATATAATACTTTTAAGTTGTTAATATGCTTTCATTTTCGAGTAAACACGATTAACGAAACGGCACGGGACATGCCATCCCGCCTTAATGCCCATCGCTTGTTTACTTTCACTTGTCAAGCCGTAAACATCTGTACGGCTTGCATCAACATCGGCTAACATTACATTTTGTTTCCCGAATGCAAATTTAGGTAAAATATCCGAATTATTAAGACTTACATAAAAATTTTTTTCATGTTTACAATCCACAATTCAAGCATAAACAAAAAACAAGCAGGCAAAAGGGTTCGCATCATCTGCCGCCCTTTTGCCTGCTTACGTCTCATCTATCTGTTTTTCCTAATAATTACTCATGTACGTACAAGTCCCAGCCGAGATAATTGTCTACAGCCTCGCTCAATATGTCGACAACATCTGTACGCACCATTGCAACATGGTGTTCAAATCCGTTCTTGCAGATAACCTTCATCAACTGCTGAAGGTTGTCTACCTGCGTTACGGCGATGCAACCATCCATGCCATACGGATCGTTAGTCAGGTGTCCCTTGCCAAGATAGCTCTTTATGCAGCCAAGATTGTCGTCGGTAGAAATACGGAAGAAGGTAAAGTCGCCTTCTGTACACTTGCCATAAACGGCGCCGAATGTATTAACCTTGCCGAGCGTACGGCCAAGAACGCCGAGCGGTCCGAGCTTAAGGTCGTTCTTAACAAAGCTCTTGGGGAAGTTGCCACAGTGGGTGCATACACACTTGTTGCGGTCCTCGGCGAAGTTATTGTTCCAGTCAAGCAATGCTGACGGACGGCCGGAGGCAAGGCTCAGGGCATACATAGACACGGCACCGGCAACATCGGTCTCACATGCACATGGTATTAGCTTCTCTCCGAGCATACTCATCGTAACACAGGCTGCACAGCCATAATTCTGCTCCAGGGAGTCCCAGCACTGTATAGCAGCTGCGTCAACCTCGTTAGCCTCGATCCATTCTTCAACGGCAAGACCGAACTTAGCCTGTAAAGCCAGCTTCTCCTGATATGCCTCGGGCACTTTTGCGTAATGGCTTATCTCTTCCATCTTTGCCTTGAGAGCTGCAGCGTTGTTATCAATCTTACGTGCATTGAAGATTATCTCGCTCATGTCAACCGGCACGACGGTTATTCCGCTGGCCTGCAACAACTTCTCGCTGTAACGGCAGGTGTTGAAACCTAACGGGCGGGTACCAATCTGGCCGATGCGTGCATGGGTCAACTTGCGCACAACGCGGCAGATAGCTGCAAACTTGTTGATGTCCTTCATCAACAAGTCACTGTGGATTGAATAAGTATGATAAGTGGTGTCTGTAAAAGGTATGCCACACTGGTAAAGATTGTTGCATACAGATATTTTTCCGCAGAATGCATCGCGACGGCTGTCAAGGTCAACCTTGTCGTTCTGGTCGTCGCAAGCCTGTACCAAAACTGGTACGTGCAGCTCGGCACGACTAATGGCATTGATGATGCCGACCTCGAAACCAAAGTTAGGCAGCGACACTATTATTCCGTCTATATCGTCACGGTTGGCACGGAAGAGGGCGGCACACTTCTTGCCATCCTCAACAGTCTCCATCGAACCACCTGTTGGTGTGTCCTGCTCGTCAAGTATAACGTAACCGTAACCTGCCTTGTCCAACTCCTCAATGAGAGTCTTGCGAACGTCAACGGCAAGTTCAGAATTAAAATATGCACGCGTTCCGATTATAAGTCCGAACGTCTCTTTACCTGCTTGTGCTTGTTTATTCATAAATCTTGTTCACTTTTAGTATTAATAATCTGATTAAGTTTTTAAGGTTTGGATAACCAATGGTTTAAAGTCAGGCCCACAATTCAAACTGCCGGTTGGCAGCAGGTATTGCACTGATACTGCACAGTTTAGTTCTCCATAACTCTTTCAACAGACTTCCGCCAGCCTTGATACAACCGCAACTTTTCATCTTCAGCCATTTCCGGATAAATTCGGTTGTCCGTAGTACGCAATGCGGCAACTTCGTCGAGACTTGCCCATACCTTGCATGCCAGTCCGTTCATAACCATCGCACCCATTGCAGAAGCCTCTTCTACGTCGGAGCGGTTGATACAAGCACCGAGCATGTCTGATTGGAACTGCATGAGGAAACGGTTTTTGGTCGGTCCGCCGTCCACGCGCAACTCCTTCAGCGCTATGCCGGCATGGCTTGTCATAAGGTCGACAAGGTCTTTTATCTGGTATGCTATGGCCTCGAGGGCGGCACGGCACACATGCCCCTTCTCCGTGGCAAGAGTCATGCCACATATCATCGCCTTGGCGTGGGAATTCCACCATGGGGCGCCCAATCCAGCGAACGCCGGTACAAGATAGACGCCACCGTTGTCGGCCACGCTTGTGGCAAACTGCTCTATTTCTGCAGGACTGTTGATTAGTTTCAGGTTGTCAGTCATCCATTTTATTGTTGCGCCGGTGCAATGGATGTTTCCTTCAAATGCATAGAACACCTTACCTTGAGCTGCAAAACCTACCGACGTAACCAATCCCTCCGGTGCGGCTATGGGCTTTTCGCCTACATTAACCATAACGGACGAGCCTGTGCCGTATGTGGCCTTGCCCATTCCTGCCTCGAAACACATCTGGCCAGCCAACGCTCCATGGGAGTCGCCCAACACACCTGCTATCGTTATTGGGCTGGCAAAAACGCCTTCAACCGTCGTTTCACCGAACACCGAGTCACAAGGCCGTGGCTCTGCCATCATAGAACGCGGAATAGTGAATAGCGACAAGAGTTCGTCGTCCCAGTCAAGCGTATGTATATTAAACAACAGCGTACGTGACGCATTGGTGTAATCAGTAGCGAACGTCCTGCCACCCGTAAGTTTCCACACGAGCCATGTGTCTATGGTGCCCATAACCAGCTCACCATTCTCTGCCGCAGCACGTGCGCCCTCAACGTTGTCAAGTATCCATTTTGCACCGCTAGCCGCGAAATACGGATCAATTATGAGTCCGCTGCGCTCACGTATAAAATCGGTATATCCTTTCTGTCTGAGACTGTTGCATATCTCCTCGCCACGCTGGCACTGCCACACCACAGCATTGTAAACAGGCTTGCCTGTCAGACGGTTCCACACAACCACTGTCTCCCTCTGGTTTGTTATTGCCAGCGAATAGTTGGCGCCATCTGCCTGCGTGGCAGCCACAACCTCCCTAACGGCCTCAACCGCGTTGCGGTAAATCTCCTCAGGGTCGTGCTCCACCCATCCCGGTTTGGGATAATACTGCTTGTGGGGCACATTCTTGCGGCACACAAGGCGGCAACTTTCGTCGAAAACAACAGCTTTGGTGGCCGATGTACTTTGGTCGATGGAAATTATGTAATTCATAAGTATCAATAATGTGATAAATAAAAAACAAGAGCCGGGAATCAAGAATTGCCCTTAACTAACAAGGCTGGCTTTCTTGGCTCCCGACTCTTAAACTATCAGATTCCCTTGACAAGGCCGAGCGCCGTCTCGTAAATACCATCGGCGTCGAGCTTGTAATGGTGGAATATCTCGAGCGGTTTGCCATGAACGGCGTTCTCGTCAGGTATTCCCAAAATACGCATTGGCACTGGACAATTCTGCGCCACAGTCTCAGCAACAATGCCTCCCAATCCACCGTACATGCTGTGTTCCTCTACCGTCAGTATGCGTCCGGTCTCCTTGGCAGCACGGATGATGGCATCTGTGTCAGCAGGCTTCAGCGTGTGCATATCGATTACACGGGTGCTTATACCTTCAGCGGACAGGCGACGACCAGCCTCAAGCGCATGGAATACGGTCTCGCCGGTACCTATTATGGTAAGATCATTTCCGTCCTGTAATTGGATAGACTTGCCTATCTCGAAGTCGAAAGCGTCGTCAGTGTAAACATCAGGCACGGCATTTCGTCCAACGCGGACGTAAACCGGATGAGGATAATCAACAAGTTGCTCTACCAACTTGCGTGTCTGACGTGCGTCACACGGCAACACCACCTGCATGCCAGGGAACGTACGCAGTACGGCTATATCGTGCAAACTGTGGTGTGTTGCGCCGAGGGCACCGTAAGCCACACCACCGCTCACACCAAGTATCTTCACCGGCTGACCAGAGTAAGCCACGTCGACCTTAACCTGCTCCAAGCTGCGTGCAACGTAGAAGCACGCCGGACCGCATACAAAAACCTTCTTGCCGCAAGAAGCCAGACCGGCTGCTATGCCCACGGCGTCCTGCTCGGCTATACCGCACTCAACGAATTGCTCGGGCAGTTGCTTGGCGAAATCGGTCAGCGTGACAGATCCGCGTGCGTCGGTCGTAACGGCTACTATATTCTTGTCCTGCCTGCCCAGCTCCAACAGTGTGTCGGTAAAACTCTTACGGCAGGCCACACTCTTTATCTCGTAACTCATAATCTGTAAAACTCGATTTATTTATTGTTGAATAATCGTAATTATCACAATTGACCGCGCAGGTCCTCTATCCTACGGGTTATCTCGTCCATAGCCTGGGCATACTCCTCGGCCGTGGGCACGCCGTGGTGCCACTTCAGCACATTCTCCATGTACGACACGTGGAAACCTTTAGTAGTATGCAGAACCACCATGTGCGGCTTGCCGTTATTATAGTCAATATTCTCGAGACACTCAACTATGGCACCCATATCGTTGCCGTCAACATCGTATACGTCCCAGCCGAAGGCACGCCAACGGGCGTCAACAGACTCCAGTTTCATCACATTCTCGGTAGTGTCGCTAATCTGCAATCCATTGCGGTCGATGAATGCCACAAGGTTGTCAAGTCCATAATTTGATCCTGCCATGGCAGCCTCGTATATGGATCCCTCGCCCTGTTCGCCGTCACCCATCAGCACGTACGTCTTATAAGACTTACCATCCATCTTGGCAGCCAAAGCACAACCTACGCCGATTGAAAGTCCATGTCCCAGCGCGCCGCTATTAAATTCTATGCCCGGAACCTCCACTGTCGGATGACCTGCCAAAGGAGACAAGTAGTCACCGTAAGTATCTACCAACTCTCTCTTTATGAAGCCCTTAGCCTCAAGCACACAATAGAGCGCCTCAACGCAGTGCCCCTTGCTCATCACAAAGCGGTCACGCCCTTCCATTTTCGGATTGGCAGGGTCAACGTTCATTATGCGCAAATAGAGCGCTGTCAGCACATTTAGCGACGACAAGTCGCCACCGATGTGTCCCGCCTTGGCCTTATAGACCACCTCTAACAATCGTTTTCTGATTTCCTCGCTCCGCAGTGTCAGCTCGGCGATGCTCATTTTGTTCTCCATATATACAGTTAGTAATTCGTTTTTTATATATTAAAGCGGCTGCCGCTTTAAGGTTGGTTTTTCTTGATTTATTCGCAAAAATAACAATTATTTTCCGATACAGAAAGGATTATCACAAAAAATAATGATTAATGACATAAATACAAGGAGTTTCAATACAAAAGGGCTACATGGGCTCAAAGCCAGCACAAAACTCCATTCTTCCGTATCGGGATAAAATACAAATAAATACTTACTATATCACAAACCTTTTAATACGTAAAAAAGATAACCTATTGATACATAACAGGTTATCTTTTACATGACGAGGCATGGTATCTTGTAAGGCATTTTGCAGTCAAAAAAATCCAACCAGATTAAATTATTTATATTCCTTTCCTTTTGTCCTAACAATATCGAAAAGGTATGTAAGCTTGATAACAATACTGCCGATATTTGACTTGGCAAAATAGTCTTTCTTGGAATCGCCGTAGATATTGCCTAAACCATAGTAATAACGTGCCTCAAGCTGGAAATGCCCGGCACGAGGGTGTGAGTACTCAAGACCTATTCCTGCAGCTATGCCATAATCGAACTTGTTTTCAACAGCCATTGTGTCTTGGGCAATAGTTTGGTTTACGCGGTCAGACATGTTAGCCTCGCTTAAGTTAAAGTTTGCGTTAGTGCGCTCACTTAGACAGAAGCCTATCTGTGGACCGGCCTGGAAGAAAAATTTGAAGCCGCTGCGCTCGCGTCCCCAACCAAGTTGGGCGAAGACCGGCACCTGTATGTAGTCGATAGTTCGGCTATAACGCTCGGGCTGGCCTGTTACCGGATTTATGACAGGTGCATCATTGACATCGAGTATTTTCTCCTTCCAACCAGCCTGGGCATAGTTCACCTCAGCCTGTACGGCGCAGACAGTGGAAAAATATTTCTCGCATACATAACGGAATGACACTCCTGCTGTCATGCCGCCGTGAAACGACTGATTGACCTTGGGGGTGAAACCTATGTTGCCGAGCATGTAACCACCGTTAAAACCTATGCTAAGGTCGTTCCGATACTGGCCTATCTGGGCAGTTGCCACCGTGGACACAGCCATAAGTATTGACATTATCAGAATACGCATCTGCCTGGTATACTTAGAAGTTTATTATGGAGATAGACTTGTCGCGGTTGTAGTGAACAAACAACAGGCTTTGGTTACGGTAACCGCCGCCGACCTTAGGGCGTGTAAAATGAAGATAGGTCTGCAAGGCCGTCTTGTCTTCCAATGAACCGTCGAAATCCCTGCCCTGGCTTATCATTCCGCGCAGGAAATACATGCCATGGTCATAGCCGGTGATGGCGAAACGTGGCAGATAGTCCATCATGCTGCTCCCGAAGCGGGCACGGTAACGCTGTTCAAATGCCTTGACACGGCTCGAATATGCGTTGTAGTAAAAAGTAGAAGGTATGTAGGTATCGTACTTGCAAAAGCGGTCGAGGTTGTGGTCTGCATACATAAGCCACTCCGTGTAGCCAAAGAGCGAAACCTTAAGTTCCGGATGCTCGCCAGTAAGTACGTCGAGCATGTCAAGCACAGAACCCAACTCCGGCGAACGACCGGTATTAAGCACAACCATATTGGGCTTGACAGCACTGAAGGCGCGGGCGAAAGCACCGCTGCTAGAACTTATGTTGGTTATTGCGCAAGGTATGCCACGTTCTTCAAGTATCTTTCGCAAATTGAAAGTAAATACGCCCTTGTCGCTTGTACGGTCGTTGCAGTCAACCACGACTACATTGTAGTCTTTGAAGCGGTATGCAAAATGAGCGGCAGCCATTCCGTAAAAATCTTCGGGAGACTGGTAAACCTGGAAAATAGCAGGATTTGTGTCGACATCGTCTCCGGTTATGGAAAACGGGATGACTAGTTTTATACCATTGTCCCTGACAAAATACGACAGAGGCTTTACCTGTTTGGAGTAGAGCGGACCAAAGATAATGTCACACTTGTCTATACCGTCCTTGACAAGTGTGCGGTAAATGTCGGCATCGGCAGGCACGTTCCAAGCGTTTACTGCCACAGACTTGCCCTCGCGCTTGAGGTCCTCGCAGGACATAAGCAATCCACGATAATATTCAATCATGCGGCGGCCGTCGCCATCCACATTGTGCAACGGCAGCACAACACCGACCTTAAGCGCATCTGCGGGAACAGTAGCAGACTGGTTCGCACGCTCACCACTTACATTTGCATCAGCCGTGGCGTAGGGAATGAATATATAGTCGCCCTTCTTCAGAGTGTACCCCGGAGCTTCCATGCCCGGGTTTGCCTTGGTTAGTTCGTCGACTGTAATCCCGTATTCCTTCGCTATGCCGTAAATCGTCTCCTTGCTCTTAACCTTATGCATCTGGCGCCAATTTCCCGTCTGTGCGAAACAAAGCGTGCAGGCCAGTGCAAGAGCAAAAGTCATTATAGTCCTGGATAAATCTCTCATGTTTCTTCCGTTTTCATGTTAATGCGTGCAAATGTACATAAAATCCGCGAGATATCGCCAGGCAAAAGAAAAAGAATTTGGAGTTTTCTTAAAACCGAACCTGCACTGCCGACATTGAAAAGACATGCAGTGCTCCCGCAACCATGCGTACCGGGCATTTTCATGAGTTTATGGCCTGGCGTCTGCTAAAAAAAACAAATTTGTTTTGTATTGCCCACCGTTTGCACTATCTTTGCATGTCATATTTTTCTTCCACATATATCTTCAGAAACATGAGAACAATATCATTTTTGCTCTTGACGGCCGCATTAACATTAGCCGCGTTAAGCAGCAAAGCACAAACGCTTGACGAGACGCCAACAATAAACCCGACTGCCACATACATAACAGAGGACGGAGAAGAGGAAAGCGAAAGCTATTCTGGCAATGCGCCGTTATTGGGACGGTTTGAAGCCAATCCGGAAAACGTAGGCGCATACACAGCGAGCTACGAATGGAGGTTCACGCTAGGTACAGAGACCGAACCTTACCTGATACGCTACGAGCAAGACACCGAGTTCACATTCACACAAGCTGGAGCCCACAGCATTGTGCTTTACGCCACATTCGTCAACGGCAACGACACGATAGCCTATACCCAACAGTATTGGGCCGACCGCGGACCTCTAAGGGTAAACATAAGCGAAAGCCGGCTGGAAATGCCAAATGCCTTCTCGCCCAACGGCGATGGCATAAACGACATATACAAGGCAAAGAGCACCCATCAGTCGATTGTGGAATTCCATGCATACATCTTCAACCGCTGGGGGCAGAAGTTGTACGAATGGACAGACATCGACGGAGGCTGGGACGGGAAATATAAAGGTAAGGACGTCGCTCAAGGCGTGTACTTCGTACTGGTGAAAGCACGTGGCGCAGACGGCAGGGAATATGACATTAAACGCGATGTAAACCTGCTAAGGGGGTACACGGAAAGCACAGGAACAATAGGTGAATAATCATTTTTTGAGTCAAGGGATTTATTATTTATGTCAGAAAAGATAAACGTTTGGGGAGCGCGTGTCCATAACCTTAAAAACATAGACGTGGAGATACCGCGCGGCAGTCTTACCGTGGTGACCGGTCTTAGCGGCTCGGGAAAGTCGTCGCTGGCCTTCGACACAATATACGCCGAAGGGCAAAGACGTTACATAGAGACATTTTCAGCATACGCCCGCAACTTCCTTGGCGGCATGGAGCGCCCCGACGTAGACAAGATAACCGGACTAAGCCCGGTAATAAGCATCGAGCAGAAAACCACTAACAAGAACCCGCGCTCGACCGTAGGCACAACCACCGAAATATACGACTATCTGCGACTGCTATACGCACGCGCAGGCATAGCTTACAGCTACGCAACCGGAGAGCCGATGGTAAAATACACAGAGGAAGACGTGCTGCGGATGATTCACGAAAGGTATGGCGGCAAGCCTGTATTCATCCTCGCCCCGCTGGTACGCAACCGCAAAGGACATTACCGTGAACTCTTCGAGAGCATGCGCCGCAAAGGCTATCTGTACATCCGTGTTGACGGCGAGGTAAAGGAAATAACCCGTGGAATGAAGGTCGACAGATACAAGAACCACAACATAGAGGTAGTAATAGACAAGCTCGTGGCGCACGACAAGGACGACGAGCGGCTAAAGAAGAGCGTTGCCACAGCCATGAAGCAGGGCGACGGCTTGCTCATGATAATGGAGAAAGACTCCGGCGAAGCAAAATATTACAGTAAGCGCCTCATGTGCCCTACGACAGGAATGTCGTACGGCGACCCCGCACCTAACAAGTTTTCGTTCAACTCGCCCGAAGGCGCATGCCCGCGCTGCAAGGGACTGGGCTACGTAGACGAGATAGACCTCGGTAAAGTAATACCCGACAAGTCAATATCCATACGCCAGGGGGCCATAGTACCATTGGGAAAATACAAAAACCAGATGATATTCTGGCAAATCGAGTCAATACTCGAAAAATACGGATGCGACCTGGCAACTCCTGTAAACGACATACCGGAAGAGGCGATGAACGAGATACTTTACGGTTCGATGGAAAACGTGCGCATACGTAAAGAGCTTGTACACACGTCGAGCGACTACTTCGTCGAATTCGACGGCGTGGTGAAATACCTGCAAAGCGTCATCGAGAACGACGACAGCGCTGGCGGACAGAAATGGGCAGACCAGTTCCTAACCGTATGCCAGTGTCCCGAGTGCAAGGGCCAGAGGCTCAACCGCGAATCGCTGTCGTACCGCATCTGGGACAAGAACATATCGGAAGTGGCCGACATGGACATCGCCGAACTGCGAACATGGCTCGGCGAAGCCCAGCAGCACATGTCGGACCGACAGCGCCGCATAGCGGACGAAATAATAAAGGAGATTGTAACACGAATAGACTTCATGCTCGACGTCGGTCTCGACTACCTGTCGCTCAATCGACAGTCGGCAACCCTCTCGGGCGGCGAGAGCCAACGCATAAGGCTCGCAACGCAGATAGGTTCGCAATTGGTAAACGTACTCTACATACTCGACGAGCCGAGCATAGGCTTACACCAGCGCGACAACGACCGTCTGATTAACTCGCTCAAGGAACTGCGCGACCTGGGTAATACAGTAATCGTGGTAGAACACGACAAGGACATGATGCTCAACGCCGACTATATAGTCGACATAGGTCCCAAGGCCGGACGCAACGGAGGCCAGGTAGTGTTCCAAGGCACGCCTGAAGAAATGCTGAAGCAGCACACCATAACAAGCCAGTACCTCAACGGAGAAATGAAGATCGAAGTGCCTGAAGAACGACGCAAAGGCAACGGCAAGAGCATAACGATACACGGAGCCTGCGGCAATAACCTCAAGCATGTAGACGTGGAATTCCCGCTTGGCAAGCTGATTGTCGTCACAGGCGTGAGCGGCTCGGGCAAGTCGACCCTCATAAACGAGACACTGCAACCGATACTCAGCCAACACTTCTACCGTTCGCTGAAAAAACCGATGCCTTACGAGTCGATTGAAGGCATCGAATATATCGACAAGGTGGTAAACGTGGACCAGAGTCCGCTGGGACGCACCCCACGCTCGAACCCAGCGACTTACACTGGAGTGTTCAGCGACATACGCTCGCTGTTCGTCAACCTGCCCGAAGCCAAGATACGCGGATACAAACCGGGACGCTTCTCGTTCAACGTAAAGGGCGGACGCTGCGAGGCCTGCGGCGGCAACGGCTACAAGACGATAGAAATGCGTTTCCTGCCCGACATCATGGTGCCGTGCGAGGTCTGTCACGGCAAACGCTACAACAGGGAGACACTTGAAGTAAGATACAAGGGCAAGAGCATTGCCGACGTGCTCGACATGACGATAAACCAAGCCGTGGAATTCTTTGAGAATGTTCCTGACATCCTGCGTAAGATAAAGACAATACAAGACGTCGGACTGGGTTACATCAAACTAGGACAACCGTCGACCACCCTGTCGGGAGGCGAAAGCCAGCGCGTCAAGCTGGCTACCGAACTGAGCAAGCGCGACACGGGCAAAACCCTGTACATACTGGACGAGCCTACAACGGGACTGCACTTCGAGGACATACGAATACTGATGAACGTGCTGCAAAAACTGGTTGACCGGGGCAACACGGTAGTGATAATCGAGCACAACCTTGACGTGATAAAGCTCGCCGACCACATAATCGACATGGGTCCTGAAGGCGGACGTGGCGGAGGCATGGTATTGTCGACAGGCACGCCTGAAGAAGTAGCTCAAAGCCCCAAAGGTTTTACACCAAAGTTCCTCAAAAAGGAATTGGGTATTAAGTAAAGAATAATCAGCAGCAACATCAACTGCAACAAATGACAAACCGGCGTAAGCACCAATATTGGCATGCTTACGCCGGTTTTATTATATCTGTCGAGGTAATGTACGGATATACGATTGATTACCAAGCATTTACGCACATAATACCATGATTGGCGGCATTGCCATTTGATGTATATGCAACAGCTATATTCCTAACATTTTGCAAGAGGTTATCTTTTGCCTTGCAAAAGGTAACCTCTTACATGATAAAAGGCTACCTTTTGCAAAGCGAAAAGCCGTCTTTTGTAAACCGCCATGTTTGAAGGGCACTGTCAATAAGTCCGACGCAGCCCTGATACAATGTACCAAACATCAGAATCGTGTCATGAACTCAATCACTATTTTGTCTTTCTCCGATGGTTTGGCTATCGCCCCGTCACGGTAGAAATACTTTTCATAGTTAAGCCGGATGTCGGACACGAACGGCAGGGAGAGGCTGAACGTAACACCACCCGTCAGGCGCGAACGCTGGTAATCGTTAATTACAAGCGAACCGGATGGGTCTGCGTCGCCAGTACTATTATAACGCATACCGTCGCTATGGTCGCTCATGTAATCGTAACGCACAAGCGGCGAAACCTTCTTAAACAGACACTTGCGAAGTGGTATGTCGTAGCTGACAAAAGCGTCAACGGCATGCACCGGCTTGAACACATCACCATCATAATGTTTGTAAAGATACTCCGCTTCCACATGCCAGCCGTGGGCATGGTAATAAGCGCCGGCATCGTACATCATCACCGACACGTCTTCGGGCTTAATCTTCTGTGTACTTAATGTCAGATTGAATCCTCTCGGAAAAGCGAAACTAGCTTTTGCGGAGAAGTTTATGTTATTCGTCCAGAAGTCTTTCTGGTCGGTCAGACCGGAACCATTAAACATACCTGCCTCGAGTACTATCGGAAAACCGACATTGAACGAATAGCCTAATGTAGCGCCCACATCACGCACGTTGCCTACCTGCTTGGCTATGAACGAGCGGTTGGCAAAGTATTGCTGGTGCGGAGAACGGTGCGCGTCGATAGTGAACGGCACACGCATCTGGCCGATTGTAAAATCCAGTCCGCGTACAGGCTTAAGCCTTGTATAAGCATCAAGCATCTTTATCTTACCTTCGTCAGACAAGTCAATCTCAGCTTTATAAGAAACTATCTTCGTTACGTTACCAACAATGCTCATACGGGCATTCCTGACCTGGAAACGTCCCTCCCCGTCTTCAGGCTGGTACTCATACTTTCCACGTATGGTACCGTGAACCTTCGGGGTCATATCCACATCATCTGCATCGTTGTCGGCCACAACCGGCATGGAAACAACCCATGCCAACGAAACTGCCAATAAGCACTTAACATTCATATAGTTCATAATTTTTTGCAAAATTAAGCATCACATGTTACAAATATATTACAAAGAAGCTATTAATAAATTAAGATTGGCCTTAACATGGACAATATCCCCAACAATACTTTTCCGCCAACCCATTAACGACTTTGGACAAAAAAGAGTATTTTTGTACCGCTTTAACCAAAAGACAAAGAATGAACGTATTTACAAAAAGAATAAGTGAGACACTCGGTCTGCCCGAACACAGGGTTGACAACACGCTTCAACTGCTTGACGAAGGATGCACAATACCTTTTATCTGCCGTTACCGGAAAGAGCGCACCGGAGGACTTAACGAGGTACAGATTGCGAAAATAAGCGAAATAGCGCAACAGTTGGGAGAAACAGCAAAACGAAAGGAAACAATAATAAAAACTATCAGCGCACAAGGAAAACTCACACCAGAGCTTGAAATGCGCATAAAAGACTGCTGGACGCCTACGGAACTGGAAGACATCTATCTGCCGTACAAGCCAAAGCGTAAGACACGCGCCCAAGCGGCACGCGAACGCGGGCTTGAACCGTTGGCCATGATAATAACGCTCGGACGCGAAACAGATCCGGAGCAGGGCGCAAGACGTTTTGTCAAAGGCGAAGTGAAGAGTGCGGAAGAAGCCATTAAAGGCGCACAGGACATCATCGCCGAAAACATTAGCGAAGACGAACGGTCGCGCCGGATTGTGCGTTCTGCATTCAAACGCCAGGCTGTAATAACAGCCAAGGTTGTAAAATCGAAAGCCGAAACCGACGAGGCTGCCAAATACTCTGACTACTTTGACTTCTCCGAGCCCCTTAATCGCTGCTCGTCACACCGTCTGCTGGCAATGCGCCGCGGCGAAGCCGACGGAATACTGAAAGTAAGCATATCAGCCGATGACGACGAATGTACCGGCAAGCTTGAACGCCTGCACGTACACGGTTACGGCAAATGTTCAAAACTGATGACACAAGCCGTTGACGATGCCTACAAACGGCTATTGAGACCATCGATCGAGACCGAATTTGCGACCCTTAGTAAAGAACAAGCTGATAATGAAGCCATAAAGGTTTTCGCTACCAACCTGCGCCAGCTGCTCCTTGCAGCACCGCTCGGACAGAAGCGCACGATGGGCATCGACCCCGGTTTCCGTACAGGATGCAAGGTGGTCTGCCTTGACGCACAAGGCAACCTGCTGCACCACGAAGCGATATTCCCTGACTTTTGCAGGCAGGGCGGAAAACAACAAGGCGAAAACGCAGCCGAACGAATCAAGTACATGGCTAGGCAATACGATATAGAAGCCATCGCAATAGGTAACGGCACGGCGAGCCGTGAAACCGAATCGTTCATAAAATCCCTTTGCTTAAACAGGGCGAACACGCAGGATGACGGCACGCAAGCCAATGACGTACAAGTATTCGTAGTCAGCGAAGACGGCGCATCGGTATATTCAGCATCAAAAGAAGGCCGCGACGAATTTCCCGATAAGGACGCCACCGTACGTGGTGCCGTCAGCATAGCACGCAGGCTCATGGACCCGTTGGCTGAATTAGTCAAAATAGACCCGAAAAGCATCGGCGTCGGCCAATACCAGCACGATGTAGACCAGTCAAAACTAAAACATGCGCTCGACATGGCAATAGAGAGCTGCGTCAACTCTGTTGGCGTAAATCTCAATACTGCAAGCAAACATTTGCTGACATACGTCAGCGGACTCGGGCCTACCCTCGCCCAGAACATTGTTGACTACCGTGCGGCCAACGGTCCGTTCGGTTCCCGGGCGCAACTCAAGAAAGTCCCCCGCCTCGGACCTTCGGCTTTTGAACAGTGCGCCGGATTCCTACGCATTCCTGGAGCAAAGAATCCATTAGACAACACAGCCGTGCATCCCGAAAGTTACAAGATAGTAGAACACATGGCCGACGACTGCCATTGTACCGTGGCACAGCTGGTAAACGACAAGGGGAAACGGCAGCAAATAGACCTTAAATGTTACGTCACCGAAACAGTGGGAATGCCAACGCTTACGGACATCATGCAAGAGTTGGAGAAACCGGGACGCGACCCTCGCGGTGTAGCCAAGGAATTTTCATTCGACAACCGTATACACACTATCGAAGATTTACAAATCGGCATGATTCTGCCTGGAATAGTTACCAACATAACAAATTTCGGTGCATTTGTCGACATAGGCGTACATCAAGACGGTCTGGTGCATATATCACAAATGGCAGACAAATATATTTCAGACCCGATGCAGGTTGTAAGCCTTCACCAGCATGTAAACGTGCGCGTTATCGAGGTAGACAACAAGCGCAGGCGGATATCGCTCTCGATGAAAGGCGTATGAAAAACATCCAAAACGCGGACAACTTTCATTAAACATGAAAGTTGTCCGCGTTTTTTTAGAAAATACGAAACGTATAGGATGGGTTACATTCCATTTGTTATGAGAAAGTCTTACAACTTATCTTTCTTATACCTTCCGTCAAAATAGCTCAATGCAGCACCTATGGCTGTGCAGAATTCGGAATATTCAGGTATTATCAGCTTCACGCCATAAAGTTTCTCTATCGGAGGAAATACCATGCGGCACTGCGGAAGAAGCGTAAGGTTGCCTATCATGACATACTCTCTAATATCGCTGCCTATTGAAGCCAATACTGCAGACTGCCCTACTGACTGTAACACAAGCCATATCAAGCCTATTGCAATATCCTCACGCGAGGCGTCACTCTTGGCATTACCGAAAAGTGAGGCTACTGCCGTCATGGGAAGCCCAGGCAGTGGATGGGCGCTTATGTCTCCGATGCGTAAGTTTATGTTTGAGATATTACCCATTACCGCCATTTCGGACAAGGTACGTATGTCATCAGTCTTCAGCAACAGGCGGGCCAGACCTTGAAGAGTTCCGCCGCCAATGCCTATTCCTCCGATATGTTCTATCTTGTCACCGTCGCATTTGACAAGAGACGTACCGGTACCCATGCTTACCACAATTATCCTATCCTTACCCGACTCATGGCGGGCGCCAAGACCATCAGCAACAAACTCGTCGGCCTTGCTCGTAGGCAGACCGTAAACAGGCTTGCCTATATAGGCTGCACCGACGCCGGTAAGCATGACATGCTCCACATCGGACAACAAAATCTTATTGTCGTAAAGATATTTTCCAAACGCGCCATAAAGCGAAGTCACCGGGTCTGTAGCTTTCACCCGCATGGGCGATACGACTTTACCATCGCAAATTCCGACAATCTTGGTAGTACTTATGCCAACGTCAATGCCTATAACAATTCCCATATAATTATATATCAAAAACTCTCCCAACAAAATGCCGGAAAAGTGCAATCCTTAAATGAGTAAAAACAAAAAACCACAATCTCTACATTAATACAGAGAGACTGTGGTTCCTGTTATATTACAAAATAATAGTCTTTATTTACTTTACCTTTTCAACAATAGCCTTGAAAGCCTCAGGATTGTTTACTGCGAGGTCGGCAAGCACCTTACGGTTGATCTCGATACCAGCCTTATGCAGCGCACCCATCAATGTTGAATAGCTCATGTTCTCAAGACGTGCAGCAGCGTTGATACGCTGGATCCACAATGAGCGGAAGTTGCGCTTCTTGTTACGACGGTCACGGTATGCGTAAGTAAGACCCTTCTCCCATGTGTTCTTAGCTACGGTCCAAACGTTTTTCCTTGCTCCGTAGTATCCACGGGTAAGTTTCAGAATTCTTTTCCTCTTTGCTCTTGAAGCAACGTGATTAACTGATCTTGGCATAATTTTTTCCCTTTAATTTGTTAGACAATAGATTAACGGAGACGGAGCAAGTCTCTCACCTGCTTCATGTTGTCATGATCAACGAGCGTATCATGAACAAGGTTACGCTTTTGCTTCTTTGTTTTCTTAGTCAGGATGTGACTGTGGTAAGCGTGATGTCTCTTAATCTTACCTGTACCAGTGAAAGCAAATCTTTTCTTTGCACCGGAATTTGTCTTCTGCTTTGGCATTTTTTAAAATTTTAAATTGTTGTTATTTTCAGCTGTGGCAACGTATATACCAGGACGTTACGCACATATTATATTATTATTGTCTTTATTATTCTTTGCCGCCTTCGTTGAGCTTCTTCAGCGCATCGGCTCCGTTCTTGGCATTGGCAAACAAGCCTCCGCCTGCTGGCATACCGCCTTCCGTATTATCGTTAGCCTGCATCGCCAAGGCTTTGGCCTCTGCTTCACGGCGTTCACGATCCATCTTCTGCTGGCTTTTCTTGGCAACTCCAGCTTTTTTCGGGCTTAGGTAAAGGAACATCTTCTTGCCTTCCAATGCAGGCATTTGCTCAACCTTACCATATTCCTCAAGGTCATTGGCAAAACGCAGCAAAAGCACTTCACCCTGCTCCTTGAAAAGAATTGAACGGCCACGGAAGAACACGAACGCACGAACCTTGTTTCCTTCCTCAAGGAATTCTTTAGCGTGCTTCAGCTTAAAGTTGTAATCGTGCTCGTCAGTCTGTGGTCCGAACCTGATTTCCTTAACTTCCTGCTTAACCTGCTTAGCCTTAAGCTCCTTGGCGCGTTTCTTCTGCTGGTACAGGAATTTGCTGTAGTCGATGAGACGACAAACCGGCGGTTGGGCGTTAGGTGATATCTCGACAAGATCCACCCCCTGGCTACGTGCCATATCCAATGCCTGACGTGTCGGTACTACTGTAGAACCGTCATCACTTACGATGCGGACTTCCTTTACGCGAATCTGTTCATTTACGCGGTAATGATTGTTTTTGTCGTGCTTCATTCAACTGTTTTACGGATGTTTTATGAAAATCGGTTGCAAAGTTACCACAAATCAACCAATTAACAAAACTTTTACTTATTAAATTTATGAAAAGGGCAAATAATTAAGAGTTAAGAATTAAGAAAACCCAAACTATTGCCAAAACAGCAAGAGATGTCCCTTAATTCTTAACTCATTCGTTCAGAAATTATTTCTCAATGGCCTTGAGCTGTTCGGCCACTTCGTCATTGATTTTCTTTGCAAAGTCGGCCATGCTCATAGAGCCCTGGTCGCCCTGTCCCTGTTTTCTTACGGCAACAGAACCGTCTGCGCACTCTTTCTCACCGACAACGACCATGTAAGGTATGCGCTTCATTTCGTTATCACGTATCTTACGGCCTATCTTCTCGTTGCGGTCGTCGATGATTGCGCGTACGCCGACAGAGTCGAGATACTTGGCAACCTTGGCAGCGTAGTCATTGTACTTCTCGCTGATTGGCAGGATTGCCACCTGGTCAGGTGTAAGCCACAACGGGAAGTGGCCTGACGTATGCTCGATAAGCACTGCGGTGAAACGCTCAAGCGAGCCGAACGGCGCACGGTGAATCATCACAGGAGTCTTCTTCGTATTGTCGTCGGCCGTGTATTCCAACTTGAAACGCTCAGGCAGGTTATAGTCAACCTGGATTGTACCCAGCTGCCAGCGGCGGCCGATAGCGTCCTTGACCATGAAGTCGAGCTTAGGTCCATAGAAGGCAGCCTCGCCGTATTCTGTCTTAGCATTGAGTCCCTTCTCCTTGCAGGCGTCGATGATGGCCTGTTCAGACTCTGCCCATACCTCGTCTGAACCGATATACTTCTCGTGGTCGTTAGGGTCGCGGAGTGATATCTGTGCCTCGAAATCGGTGAAGTTGAATATAGAGAACACCGTATTGATGATGTCCATAACATTCAGGAACTCGGCTTTCACCTGGTCGGGACGGCAGAATATGTGTGCGTCGTCCTGCGTGAACGAACGTACACGGGTAAGTCCGTGAAGCTCGCCGCTCTTCTCATAACGGTAAACCGTACCGAACTCGGCTATGCGCAAAGGCAGGTCGCGGTATGAACGCGGCTTCCATGCAAACACCTCGCAGTGGTGAGGGCAATTCATCGGCTTGAGCATGTATTCCTCATCCTCCTCAGGAGTGTGGATAGGCTGGAACGAATCCTTGCCGTAATGGGCGTAGTGGCCCGAAGTGACATAAAGGTTCTTGCTGCCTATGTGCGGAGTAATAACCTCCTGGTAGCCGTAACGCTTCTGTATGCGGCGCAACATGTCCTGCAGGCGGAGGCGCAGCTCAGTACCGGCGGGTAACCAGATCGGCAGACCCTTGCCCACACGCTCCGAGAACATGAACAGCTCCATCTCCTTGCCTATCTTACGGTGGTCGCGCTTCTTGGCTTCCTCGAGCATTACAAGATACTCGTCAAGCATCTTTTTCTTCGGGAAGGTGATACCGTAAATACGGGTCATCTGCTCGCGCTTTGCATCTCCGCGCCAGAATGCTCCTGCCACGCTTGTTATCTTGATAGCCTTGATGGCTCCGGTGCTCACAAGGTGTGGTCCCTTGCAAAGGTCGGTAAAGTTGCCTTGCGTGTATGTGGTGATTTCACCGTCAGCCAAATCCTGGTCGATGTGCTCGCACTTATAATCCTGCCCGTCGGCCTTAAACTCGGCAAGGGCGTCGGCCTTGGATATTTCCTTGCGCACAACAGGCTCGTCCTTTGCGGCCAGTTCCTTCATTTTCTTCTCTATCTTCTCGAAGTCAACTTCCTTTATAACGTCGCCTTCCTTCGGCATCACGTCATAGAAGAAACCGTTTTCCACGGCAGGCCCGAAGCCGAACTGTATTCCGGGATAAAGCTCCTGCAGAGCCTCGGCCAAAAGGTGCGCCGATGTATGCCAGAAGGCATGCTTGCCTTCCTCGTCCTCCCATTTGTACAGCGCAATCTTAGCGTCCTCGTTAATAGGGCGGTTAAGCTCAACCGTCTCGCCGTTCACGCCGCACGCCAAGACGTTGCGGGCCAAAGCCGGCGAAATACTTTCTGCAATCTGAAATCCTGTCACGCCCTGTTCGTACTCGCGCACAGAACCGTCGGGAAATGTAATTTTAATCATAACGTCCTTGATTTTTTAATCTTTGGCTGCAAAATTACAGTTTTCTTTTGAATTGAGGGAAAAAATAAGGATTAATTTCAGCATTGTGAAAGACATATCTCATCATGCCGTTACTTTCCCTTCAGCTTCGCGCGCACCACTTCAACCACGGCCGGCAGCACGGATATCACGATTATCGCGAGCAACAGCAACTTGAGATTCTGCTGGACGAAAGGCAAATCTCCGAAGAAATATCCTGCGAAACAGAATATGCCTACCCAAAGGGCCGCGCCCGTAATGTTGTATACCATGAAATAATAATAGTTCATCTTGCCCATGCCGGCCACGAACGGGGCGAACGTGCGCACGATGGGAATGAAGCGGGCAAGGATTATCGTCTTGCCGCCGTACTTGCGGAAATATTCGTGCGTTTTGTCGAGCGAACTTTGCTTGAATATCCTCGAGTTCGGATTGCTGAACAGTTTCTTGCCGAAGAAGTGGCCTATCATGTAGTTGCACGAATCGCCGAGCACCGCCGCCGCGAACACTATCAGCACCAAGTAACCTATCTCGAGCGGCATGTCGGGCTGCGCCGTTATGGCGCCGGCCACGAACAAGAGCGAATCTCCGGGCAGGAACGGGGTGACCACAAGTCCTGTCTCGCAGAAAATTATCAAGAAAAGAATAGCGTAAGTCCACAAATGGTAGTCCTGCACAAGCTCGATCATGTGCTGGTCGATGTGCAAAATGAAATCAATGACAAACTGAATATATTCCATAAATACTAACTTATGCTATGATACGACGGACGAACGGCTTACAGCCGGACGTCCTTGTCCACGTTGTTTCAGGCCGCAAAATTAGGCATTTACCCCGAACGGCCAAACAAAACCAAACGGAAATACCAAGAATGGAATTAATTTTAAGATGTCTACATACTTTTTTAGAACCTTATCCTGCATAAAGATACTGTTCTTTACCATGTTAGGATATTCCCTTCAAATATACGACACTTATAAAAAACTTCGCCCGATCAGCTCCAATCAGAGTAATAACATTTTGCAATAAAATCCCATTATATGGTTATATTCTGTATTATTAAAGGCATCATACAATGAAATATTTGGGAAAAGTCTCACCATTCGCCCGAAAAACGCCGATTTTCGAGTGCAATCATAACATGCTGTATTACAGCAAGTTCGGTAACGTTCTTTATTATTTGTGTAATAACAAGTAGCAAAAAAACAATGAAAAAGCCGCCGAAACGTTACGTTTCAACGGCTTTTACGGTTTGGAAAAACTATCTTCAGGCATGTAGATTGCGGCCTTTCGCAAGCTGAAAGGCCGTAAACAGCATCATAAAAGAAGGCGTAACGTACAATACATACACACTAAACCGCCTCACACGCGCCTACTTCTTGCAAACAAACAGACATTCTTAGATTATCATTTAGTCACGGAAACGACACAAGAACATGACATTTTGACAATAAACACAAAGCAAATACTATTGTTAAGAACAAGCATCCACCTACTTCTTACTGTACTTCTTTATCGCGCTGTACGCCTCGTAAAGCCCGAGCTCGCCGGCCTTGCTCAAGTCGTTTATGCCCAAGTCTGTCTTTCCGAGGTTTATGTTGGCAATGCCCCGGTTATAATACGCCTCGGCAAGTTTCGCGTCACGCTTTATCGCCTCGGAATAATCGGCTGCCGCCTTGGCGTAGTCCCTGTTGGCGGCATGCAGGTTGCCCCGGTCGAAATAGAGATAGGCGTTGGCGGAGTCAAGCCGTATTGCGGCGTCGAGGTCTGACAGGGCGCTCATAGTCTTAAGCCTTACGTCGGTGCCGCGCGACGCGTCATACTCGTTAATGCGCGCCTGGCAGACGGCACGCTGCCAATAAGCCAGCGCCGACGTGCTGTCGGTTTGTATGTAAGCCGTAAGGTCGTTGACGGCCTCGGCGTAGTTCTGCACCACGCTGTGGGCCACCGCACGCTGGAGTATAAGCCCCTTGTCGGCCTGAAGATTGCGCGATGCGTCGATGGCGGCCGAGAGCGTGTCGATAAGCGCGAACACGCTGTTGTTCTCCTCTTCCGAAAGCTGCTTCACTCCGCAACGTATGTAGAACTTGCGGCGTGGCTTCTGCTCGAAGTTGAATTTCTCCACAGCGTTGTCGTAAGCCTGGTATGATTTTACGGCATTGTCGTAAGGACTGAAGGACAACTGGAACATCGGCAGGAACACCACGTCCACCTTGCGGTTTTGCACCCGTCCGCGGTAAGCTGTCGCATACTCGTGCTGCACGGCATTGTCATCTTCAACCACAAGCTGGTTGTACTTGTCAAAGTCTATTTCGCTCTTCTTGCGCACCTCATGCTTCTTGCGTTTGCTCCAACGCTGCTGACGCCCGTAATGCTTGTCAAGCTGCGCCTTGAAGATGCGGAACTCGTCAAGTTCTGCCTTGGAGTTAAGGCCTACCTTACGGTAGCAGCGGGCACGGTTGCTCAAGCCTGCCCAGAAATTAGGGTACTGGTCGATTAATTTTGTGTAATCACGTATCGCACCATAGACGTCGCCGGTCCTTTCCAACAGCAGTGCGCGGTTGTATATGGCCATAACGTTGTCAGGCTCAAGGTTGATTACATAATTGAAGTCTTCTATGGCCCGGTTGTCGTCGCCCACCTGGACGCGCAACTGGCCGCGGTTATAGTGCGCAAGAAAATTGTTAGGGTCAATCTCGATAGCCTTGTCATAGTCGGCAAGCGCTCCGTTAAGGTTGTTGACGTTATACCTCGCCAACGCCCTGTTTACATAGTTGGCAACAGTTGTAGGCTTCAGATGTATTGCCTTCGACAACTGCTCGTCAGCATCTTTCCACTTGCGTTGCGACAAACTTATCATCGCCCTGTACGCCCACGTATCCCCGTCGTAAGGGTCAAGTTCAAGACTCTTGTCAAGATACTTTGCTCCGCCAACCGTGTCTTTCTGCTGCATGCAGACCTCGGCTTTAAGCGAATAAGCCTTCGAATAGGTCTTCCACATGGTCATCATAGAGTCCAGGTCCGCGTTGGCAGCGTCATAATCCTTCTTCTCTATCTTGCAAAGCACACGGTTAAACCACAAGCCCTTGTTATAGGGATTGAATTCTATCGACTTATCATAATCAGCTATTGCTTCGTCAAACTTGTTCTGCCTGATGAAGCAGAGGCCGCGAAGCTCGAACAGGTCGGGAACATACGGATTCAGCCTTATCGCCTCAGAGCAGTCTTTTTCAGCTCCGACATAATCATCAAGGTAAAACTTGGCGACGGCGCGCAGGAACCACGGCTCGTACAGATAAGGCTTGACCATTATTACCTGGTTGAAATACTGGATTGAAAGGACATAGTCTTCATAATACAACGCGCTCCGCCCGACGTCAATCAGCCGGTCTGTCCTGAATTGAGCCGGTGCCGAAAATGACACAAGCAACAATAATAAAGACAACAGAAACTTGCGCATAAAGACTTGTCCTGAAATACAACTTAAAACCAAAAACTCCGCGTCAACGACTTTCAGCCGTATGACGCGAAACCTTGCAGAATAAAGGGGTTATTTCCTTGCCACCTTAGTACGGTAACTGCAGCTGAAACGTCCTTGTAGTATGGCTTTCAGCTTGCTCTTAATGAGCTGGCGGCGAAACGGCGACAGGCGGTCGATGAACATTTTTGCATCAAGGTGGTCGAACTCATGCTGCATTACACGTGCCAGATGACCGTCCACCCACTCGTCGTGCTCCTTAAAATCCTCGTCCATATACTTAACGTGTATACGTGTGGGACGCTTAACACTTTCATATATTCCCGGCAACGACAGGCATCCCTCCTCGGAAGAATTCATGTTGCTCTCGTCGTATTCAAGAATATGTGGGTTTATGTAAGCCTTGCGAAAATCCTTGTACTCGGGAAAATCCTCAGACAACACGTCCAAGTCAATCACCACCAAGCGGATATCAAGACCTATCTGCGGAGCTGCCAACCCTACCCCGTCGGACGCTGTAAGCGTCTCGAACATGTTGGCAATCAATTCTTTAAGGTTGGGATAATCTGGTGCAATGTCTTGTGAGACCTTGCGGAGTACGGGTTGTCCGTAAATATAAATAGGTAATACCATTATTTTTTTCTTCTAACAGACTCTAAATAGCTTTGCAATATTATCGTGGCGCTAACTTCATCGACTAAAGCTTTATTCTGACGTCTCTTCTTGCCCAAGCCTCCGTCTATCATCGCCCTATGGGCAAGTACGGATGTAAAACGTTCGTCGTAAAACTCTATGGGGATGTCCGGACGCGCTTTCTTCCAACGGTTGACAAACTGTGTCACCCTAGCCATGTTCTCGCTCGGACTCCCGTCCGACTGTTTCGGTTCGCCAATAACAATGCGTTCTACCGGTTCCTTACTGACATAGCCGTTCAAGAAATCAAAAAGCTCAGACGTGGAAACCGTCACCAATCCGCCTGCAATTATTTGCAGAGGATCAGTGACAGCCAAGCCTGTACGTTTCTTGCCGTAGTCAATCGACAATATACGGGCCACTAACGTTATTACTTTTGGTTATACAACAACCATGCGTCAGGATACTGCGAACGAAGTTCGTTGCGGCTGCGCACGGCGTCTTGCTTAGTATCAAAAGTAGCTGCGACGACACGGTACATCTGGTTTACTGAATTATAAGCAACCTGAGCATCGTATCCCTGGCCCCTGAGCGTTCCCTGAAGTCCTTCAGCATTAGCCTGAACCGAGAAGGAACCAACTACAACGCTGAAATTCTTAAGACCAGCACCGTTGACAACAGACAGACTCTCCTGCCTTACAGGCACGTTGTCGGCATTGTCAACAACTACGGTTTCGCTTGCCGGTTTTTCAACAACAGGCGCTACTACGGCAATCTCCTCATTACCCTGATTCTGATCAGTCGCACGATTCTCCTCCTGCGCCTTAGCCTTCTCGTATGCTTTCCTATAAGCGCTTTCGGATGATTTGCAACTCGTAACTGCCATAGCCACGCACAGGCCGGCACATACCACCATGTACTTCTTCATAAATCTCGTGTTATGTTTAAATATTAAACTTATGTTTCTACATTTATCGTGCGAAATTACACAAAAACGAGTAAAATACTTTACAAACTGTACATAAAGTTTGTTAAATCAAAGAAATACATTGTTTTTAACAAAAAAGTCGAACAAAAATATTGAAAATTGAGAAATAATCAGTATTTTTGCTATCAACAAATACATCAGTACATCGGGCTGGAACTTATCCGGCCGAAGAGTATGAAACATTTTGTATAACTTCTAAATAGATTAATTATGAAAACATTAGGTTACATCGGCGCATTCCTCGGAGGCGCCATCGCAGGTGCAGCATTAGGACTGTTGCTTGCACCCGAAAAGGGAAAAGACACACGTGGTAAAATCACTGACGCTATCGACGACTTCTGCCAGAAGCACAACATCAAGCTGAGCAGAAAAGAAATGAACGACTTGGCAGACGATATCACAGACGCTGCCACGACGGAAAATGCTTAAAGACAAAATAGCGCATGTTTTCAAGCGACAAGAACATAGAAATAATAGGACAGCTCGTTAAGCTGTTAAAACATAGTATCGGGCTTCAGGCAGATTACCTGAAGCTCGATGTTATGGAAAAGACCGTAAAAATAATTACGGCCATATTGCTTATTGCTATTCTGACGCTGATAATCATCGTAATCTTATTTTTCATCTCTTTGTCTGTCGCCCTTGCATTAGGCGAAGTCATCGGCTATCCGGCGGCATTCGGCGCAATAGGGGCATTCTATATCTTGGTTTTCATACTATTTGTCATTTTCAGAAAAGACTGGATTGAAAAGCCTCTAATCAGATTCATAACCAGCTTGTTAATCGAATAAAACCACGAAGTATGGAAAAAATGGAAAATTACAATACTTTGCACGAAATAAGATTACGTAAAGAACTTATTCTTTCAGAAATAAGAAGAGACAACCAACAGATAAATGTCTTATGGAAAGAACTTTTCCGCAAGCCTGAACAAAACAGGAAAAAAGGCTTTACCATGGCCTCGCTCATGACAACGGGAGCCGGATTGGCAGACGGATTCATGCTTGCATGGAAATTATACAGGAAATTCAAGAAATAACAGTCTTACATATTGATTTACAACACTAAAAACGTAAGACTTTTAACCTTATAAAAACAAAAAAGGAGTACCGCTGTACTCCAACCTTGTTAACCTTAAATCTAATACTATGAAAAACACGGTGCAAAGGTATTGACTTTTACCGGACCGTGCAAATTTTAAGCCCAAAAACAGACTAAACATAATATTCGTTAACTAAAAACTTATCTGTATTAATATATATTTACACTTTTCACGCATACAAACCACTAAAACAGCCAATAAAGCACACGTACAAACCCAACCAACAGAATACCTTTTGCCATGCAAAAGGCAATGTATTACAATCTAAAAGACAACCTTTCATGTCCTAACAGGTTACCTTTTACCAATAATGCACAATCTCGAAAAAAATACAATTATATCGTGAAAGAATTTTGCTTGTTCGATATAATTGGGCAATCAAGAGTTTTTAAAGGAAAATCCGATCTATTTACATAACTTGACTATGCGCCCGAGCCACTGTCACGGCATAGTCAAACCATTACAACCTGTCCGTCATAAGCCAGTTTCACATTACCTGGCAAAATCCTGTTTGTCTCTTCGTGCAGACCAATATCATGTCCCATGTGCGTGAAGAAGGTTTGTTGCGCGCCTACCTTATCGGCAAATGCCAAAGCCTGTTCTGCCGTCAGGTGTGAATGGTGTTCCTTCTTGAAGCGCAAAGCATTGACAACAAGAGTTTTAACTCCGCTAAAATATTTAAACTCCCCATCGTCTATTGTCTTCATGTCCGTGATATACAACAAGTCACCTATGCGGTATCCCAAAATCGGCAGTTTGTCATGCATCACCCTGACCGGCATGATGTCAATTCCGCCGACAGTAAAATGTTCATGCGGTTTTACCACATTAAGGCTTATCTTGGGCACGCCGGGATACGTATGCTCGCCGAAACAATAAGAAATCGACTGTTTCAGCCTGCAAGCAGTCGATTCGTCAGCATAAATCTTAACCTCGCCAAAAACACAGAAAGGGCGCAAATCGTCAAGTCCGCCGACATGATCATAATGGACATGGGTCAACAGTACGGCATCAATCCGCTTGAAATCCAAACCGAGCATCTGCTGCCTGAAGTCGGGACCGCAATCAATCAGAATCCTCGTATCGCCGGACTCGACAAGGGCAGAAGCGCGCAATCTCTTGTCATGTGCGTCGGTACTAGTACAAACCCTGCACTTACAACCGATTGTAGGCACGCCCACGGATGTGCCCGTTCCGAGAAAAGTCAGCTTCATTGTCAGATAATGTTCACCTCAGGATTTATCTCTATACCAAACTTGGCCATAACGTCTTTCCTTATGGTCTCGCAAAGCTGCAACACGTCCTTGCCTTCAGCACCACCCTTGTTGACAAGTACGAGAGCCTGACGTGAGTGCACACCGGCGTTGCCGAGCGTCTTGCCTTTCCAACCGCATTGTTCTATCATCCATCCGGCAGGTATTTTCACCTTGTCGTCACCAACTTTATAATGAGGCACCGTACCAAATTCTGCAACAAGCTGGTCATATTTACAGTTGTCGACAATAGGATTTGTAAAGAAGCTGCCGGCATTGCCCTCAACAGAGGGGTCTGGCAATTTGGCCTTGCGTATGTCTATAATCACGTCTCTCATCTGCGCTGCGGTAGGAGCCGTTATGCCTCTGTTTTCAAGTTCAGACATGATGTTACCATACTGCAAATGAGGGACAAAGTCGTCTGACAATTGGTAAGTAACGTATGTAATGACATAACGGTTTTTCCACTCGCCCTTGAATTTGCTCCACCTGTATGAATATTCACATTCATCGTTGGTAAAAACACGTTTCAGGCCGGTTTTTATGTCTAATGCTTCTATCTTAGATATAATGTCCTTTGCCTCAACTCCATAAGCGCCGATATTCTGCACGGCCGACGCACCAACGTCTCCGGGAATAAGTGAAAGATTCTCAGCACCGTACAGACCATTGCCAACGCACAACTTGACAATATCGTCCCACGTCTCACCACTTCCGCAACGCAGGAACACGCCACCGTCTGTTTTTGTAATGTAAGTTCCTTTTATTGCCGAATGAAGCACGGTCCCGTCATAATCGCTTGTAAACAGGATGTTGCTGCCACCTCCAATAACGAGCAAAGGCTCGTCGGCATCTGTCAGTCCGTTGATGACCTGGCACAATTCTTCTTCCGTGCCAAACTCTACGAAACGCCTGCACTTCACGTCCATGCCGAACGTGTTATGTCCCTTAAGGCTATAATCTGATAAATCCTTCATGCCTGATTACGCTTTAAATGTTAAAACTACCGTTAACACCGGTTTATTCCGAAAGACTGGTCAGCTTCCATTTCCCGTCCATACGCTTAAAAGTAAGCTGCATTTCCATTCCATTGGCAATACCGCGCATGACGAATATTTTTTGATTACCTTCGGTGTACTTCTGTCCATACATTATATTATAGATAAAATCTGAAGGCAGTTCTGGTGCAAAAGCAGGCCATGTTTCAGGAGCGATTTCTCCCGTCATAGTGCTGAAATCGTCATCAGGGTCAGGTCCCGTGAACATTACAGGATTGTTCAGGCTCTCTATCTGGAAAGACGGGTCGGAAGCGAACTTCTGGTAAAACGCAAGGAATGAAGCATTTGTGTTTTGAACCATGTCGTTGGTATGTACTGAAGTCAACATCCAACGCCCGTTAATCCTTTTAAAGATGTACTTCTCTACCTTCTCTTTAGCCAGATAAACTTTTTCAACTACAACATTGTTAATAGACGTATCCTTAACGACATTCATCTGTTTCATGTTGTCAAAAATCAAGGTATAATACCCCTGGTCCATGAAAAAGTGCTCCATCTTCCATTGCTTCTTCTTCAGATAGGCGACATTCTCGCCATCGACAATCTCCAACGGGAACTTAATCCTGCCCAACTGCAACTTACGGTTTGCAGCAAAGTTGAAGATGAAATCATCAAACAACTCGTCAGCCGCCTTTGGCATAGGTTGTTCGGATATCAGCTCATCCAATGTGTCGACACTCGCCGTGTCAACCATCTGAAGCGAATCCACAGCCAGCGTATCGGCTGCAACGGGTTTCTTGTCAGAGCAGCCGGTTGTCCACAACACCATGCACAGACAAGCCACAAAGACCAAAACTACACCATTTTTCATAATCATATACCTTTCGTTATAAGAAGATAAGACCTTAAATCTTACGTTTTAAAGGCTCTGCCGTACATTCGTTATCCCCGCATACACCTTATCACTTTCAGACACAAGTCCCCTCCACCTAAACAGAAGTAACGTCTCTCAAAATTTGCGCAAAAGTACAACTTTATTTTGATTTATGACGTATATTCAAGGTAAAAATATTACCTTTGCATCAAGATTTTAATAAGCACCAAAATTATCTTCAAAATGATACTCGACAAAATAGCGAAACTGCTTGAAGAAGTGAAAGGCCTTAATGCTTCAACGCCTGAAGAAATAGAAGCTTTAAGACTTAAATATCTAAGCAAAAAAGGCGAAATAAACACTCTTATGGCCGACTTCCGCAATGTTCCGGCTGAACAGAAGAAAGAAGTAGGTATAAAAATCAACGAACTGAAACAAACTGCGCTGGAGAAGATCAACTCTCTGCGCGAGCAGTGCGAGTCAAAAGAGACGCAAAGCGACGACATCGACCTGACACGCACACCTTACCCGATAAAGTTCGGCACGCGCCATCCGCTCACAATCGTAACCAATGAAATCATAGACATCTTCTCGCGCATGGGCTTCACACTGGCCGACGGACCTGAAGTAGAAGACGACCTGCACGTTTTCACCAAGATGAACTTCGCCGCAGACCATCCCGCACGCGACATGCAGGACACATTCTTCGTTGAGACCAATCCCAATGACGTAACGAAGAACATCATACTTAGAAGCCACACAAGCTCCGTACAGGCACGCGTCATGGAGACGACACAGCCGCCTATCCGCGTAATCTGCCCCGGACGAGTTTACCGCAACGAGGCCATCACGGCACGTGCGCACTGCTTCTTCCACCAGATTGAAGGTCTTTACATCGATAAGAACGTATCGTTCACCGACCTGAAACAGGTTCTGCTTACATTCGCCCGCGAGTTGTTCGGTGCCGACACCAAGATACGTCTCCGCCCGAGCTACTTCCCCTTCACGGAGCCGAGCGCCGAAATGGACATTTCCTGCCACATCTGCGGCGGCAAGGGTTGCGGTTTCTGCAAGCATACCGGTTGGGTTGAGATCTTAGGCTGCGGCATGGTAGACCCCAACGTGCTCGAGCTTTGCGGCATCGACAGCAAGGTTTACAGCGGCTACGCCTTCGGCCTTGGCGTCGAGCGTATCACCAACCTGAAATATCAGGTATCAGACCTTAGACTGTTCTCGGAGAACGACGTGCGCTTCCTGCACGAGTTCGACGCAGCTAACTAAGAACAATCTATTTAAGGATTAAGAGTTAAGAATAAAGAAAGAATATCCACGTGTGCTGAAACAGCCCCGTCTTGTATTCTTTCTTTGTTCTTAACTCTTAAGTTATACGACAAACGGGGTTAATTGATTTTTCTTTATTTCTTAACTCTTAATTCTTGATCAAAACATGAAAGAGCGCCTATTCACACGGAGTTACATCTTCATCCTTGCAGCCAACTTCCTGCTCTTCTTCGGTTTCTGGCTGCTCATCCCTATCCTTCCATTCTACCTAAAGGAGACGTACAACTGTCCGGCGGCAATGCTCGGCGCAATACTTTGCTGCTACACGGTGAGCGGTCTTTGCGTACGCCCGTTCTCGGGCTTCCTGATGGACAAGTTTCCGCGCAAGCCCATATACATACTCTGTTATTTCATCTGCGCGTCAATCTTCCTCGGATACATGGCGGCTGGCGTGCTTACATGGTTCATTGTACTGCGCGCCCTTCACGGAGTAGCCTTCAGCAGCGTAACCGTAGGTGGCAACACGCTGTGCGTAGACATTACGCCGAGCAGCAGGCGCGGCGAGGCGCTTGGCTACTACGGACTGACCAACAACATTGCAATGGCGCTCGGCCCTATGACGGGCCTTTTCATGCACGACCACGTGACATACAACGGAATATTCCTTACCGGCATGGCTTTCAGCGTAGTCGGCCTGCTGTGCGCAGTATGCGTTAAGGCGCGCACGCCCGAATCGATAAAGTCAAGGAGGATTGATAAGCAAACGACAAACGTGGATTCAGCCGCACCCAAGCGCAAGCTGTCGCTCGACCGCTTCATCCTCATTAAAGGAATACCCGTAAGCATAACGCTCCTGATGCTGTCGATACCTTACGGAGCCACCACTAACTTCGTTGCAATGTATGCCAAAGAGATACATCTCGACGTTCCGTCAGGCTTCTTCTTTACGCTGATGGCCGCAGGCATGGGCGCATCGCGCCTCGTTGCCGGCAAGAAGGTAGACCAGGGCTACATCACACAATGCATCCACATAGGCCTTTATCCAGTTATCCTGGCATTCTTCATCCTAAGCATGTGCCGCTTCGTAGCGCCACACTCCATTGGCGCAGCCGAAACAATGTTCTTCACCGTACCTGTACTTCTCGGCATAGGCTTCGGCATAATTTTCCCGGCAATGAACACGCTTTACATCAACCTCGCACCAAACAACCAACGTGCTACCGCAACAAGCACGTATCTGACGGCATGGGACGTAGGCATTGGCATCGGCATAGCCACGAGCGGACTGATTGCCCAGCACTTCACGTTCTACATGGTCTACCTTATCGGTTCGGTGCTCTGCCTTGTGTCAATGATTTACTTCAATATAAAAGTCACCCCGCACTACAACAGAAACAAGTTAAGATGATACAGGTTGCAGTTTTTATCACTGCAACATTGTATTTTGCACCAACTTATTATATATCAGTGCATTAGCACAAAGAATAACAGTCTGGCAAGACAAATTAACCGTCAATTATTCTCATAAAATATAAAAGGTTACCTTTCACATTCTGAAAGGTAACCTTTTGCGTTGTAATATGCGGTCTTTCAGACGGCGTTTTGCCGCCTTTTAGAATACGAGCAAAATTCCACCCGTAATCATTCGATCATCGACAAGAATGTTTCCTCGTCAACAATAGGAACTCCGAGCTTTTCCGCCTTCTGCAGTTTAGCGGGTCCCATGTTGTCGCCGGCAAGTATGAACGACGTCTTGCCGCTTATGCTGCCTACGTTCTTTCCACCGTTTTCTTCTATTATACGCTTGTACTCGTCGCGGCTGTGGCGTGCGAACACACCGCTTATGACAATGCTCTTGCCCTCAAGTTTATTGCCCGCCGACTGTATCTGCTCCTCGCTGAGCGACATTTGCAGTCCGTAGCCGCGCAGGCGGCTGACTATCTCCCGGTTAACGGGATTGGCGAAATACGTTATCACGCTCTTGGCTATCACCTCGCCTATTCCGTCAACGTCGGTAAGCTGCTGGAGCGTGGCAGACGAGAGAGCATCAATATTCTTGAACTTGCGTGCCAACAGACGTGCGGAAGTCTCTCCGACAAAACGTATGCCGAGGGCAAACACCACACGCTCGAACGGCACCTGACGCGAGGCGGCAATGCCGTCGACAACCTTCTGCGCCGACTTCTGCCGGCTGCCGTCGCCGTTAATCTGCTCAACGCGGATGTCGTATAGGTCGGCAACGTTGCGGATAAGTCCGCGTCGATAATATTCGTCTACCGTCTCAGGACCAAGACTGTCTATATTCATTGCCTTTCGAGAAATGAAATGTTCGATCCTGCCCTTAATCTGAGGCGGACAACCTGCGTCGTTCGGACAATAATGGGCGGCCTCGCCTTCGTAGCGGACAAGCTCGGCGCCACATTCGGGACAATGGCTGATAAACTGTACCGGCTGGGCTTGCGTGTCGCGGCGCGATGTGTCGACACCTACAATCTTGGGAATAATTTCCCCACCCTTCTCAACGAACACATAATCACCTTCGTGAAGGTCAAGACTGCGTATGAAGTCTTCATTGTTCAGCGTGGCGCGGCGCACCGTCGTGCCGGCAAGCTGCACCGGTTCCATATTAGCCACCGGCGTAATTTGTCCAGTCCGTCCAACCTGATAAGTCACCTCGTTGAGTCGGGTACACTCGCGTTCGGCCTTAAATTTATATGCAATGGCCCAGCGTGGACTCTTTGCAGTGTATCCGAGGGCGCGCTGCTGGCGCAGTGAGTTAACCTTAAGCACAATGCCGTCAGTTGCCACAGGCAGGTTCTTGCGCTCTGTGTCCCAATAGTTTATGAAGTCGTAAATCTCCTGCAATGTTTTCACCTTGCGCATTCCTTCGCTTATCTTGAACCCCCACGCCTTGGCCCTCGTAAGGTTCTCGTAGTGTCCGTCACCGTTTATTCCGTCCCCAAGCAAATAATACAGGTAAGCGTCAAGATGCCGTTCGGCGGCAACAGCCGGATTAAGGCTCTTCAGTGTGCCGCTGGCAGCATTGCGCGGATTGGCAAACAGCTGTTCTTCGGCAGCCTCGCGCTCGGCGTTAAGGCGTTCAAACTCTTTCCAAGGCAACAGTATCTCGCCACGTATTTCAAACTCACGGGGCCAGTCGCCATCCTTCAGCACGAGTGGTATGGAGCGTATGGTGCGCACGTTGGCCGTAACGTCGTCGCCATGTACACCATCACCGCGCGTAACACCCTGCACAAGACGCCCGTCAACGTATGTCAGCGAAATAGACAAACCATCGTATTTCATCTCGCAGCATATCTCAAAATCCTCGCCGCCAAGTCCTTTCCTTACACTCTCGTAGAAGTCGGCCACATCCTGTTCGTTATAAGTATTTGAAAGCGAGAGCATGGGATATTTATGTGCCACCTGCTTAAACTCCGTACTTATGTCGCTGCCTACACGCTGTGTTGGCGAATCAGGGTCGGCCATTTCAGGATGACGGGCCTCTAGGTCTTGCAGCTCGTGCATCATGAAGTCAAAATCCAGGTCGCTTATCGAAGGCTGGTTAAGTACGTAATATTTGTAATTATGCTCCTGCAAATCCTTTCTAAGTTGCAGAATCCTCTGTTTCTCGTCCATTACTAGTGTTCCTGATAATAATTATACAGGCGCAAAGTTAACAAAAACAAGCGATAAAGACAATAAGAAAAACACAAAAATAACATACTTGGACGATGCCGCATACCAGCAGGGAAACACTCCAACTTACAATATTACAGCCTTATAACCAACATGAAAATCCAAGATTTGACAAAATAAATTTGGCTGTATCATGCAAAATAAGTAATTTTGTTATCGCATTTGAGCCCCTTCACCAAGGGTGTTTGTCTTTTGCCTGCCTTCCATGCAAACAACGCAAGCCTGTTTCACAGAAAAAAGCGAAAGAGCGTGCGGGCAAAGCAAAACGGAACATTACAGTAACAACACCTTAATATCAAACAAAAATACAGACATGGAAAGAACATTAATACTACTGAAGCCCGGAACCGTACAGAGAAGGCTTGTAGGCGAGGTAATAAACCGCATTGAGCGCAAAGGCTTGCGCATAGTAGGCATGAAGATGATGCAGCTTACCGACGAACTGCTTAACGAGCACTACGCCCACCTGGCTGAAAGGCCATTCTTCAAGTTCGTAAAAGCGTCGATGATGGCGGCACCGGTAGTGGCAATGTGCGTGGAAGGATGCGAGGCGGTAGAAGTGGTGCGCACCATAACGGGAGCCACCAACGGCCGCAAGGCTGCACCCGGGACAATCAGGGGCGACTACTCTATGAGCGGACAGGAGAACATAATACATGCCTCAGACAGCACGGAGAACGCTGCGGTAGAGATTAGACGTTTCTTCAAACCGGAAGAACTGTTTGATTACGCTGACCCGCTGACGCAGTTCCTATACAGCCCCGACGGGGTATAACATGACAGATTTTACATAAACATATTAAATATCAAGAAAAAGTGAGCAAAGTTATTATCAACAGTTATGACGAGTTTGCCGCCCTGCTCGGCAAGAACATCGGTGTGTCCGACTATGTTGAACTGACGCAGGAACGCATCAACATGTTTGCCGACGCCACCCTCGACCACCAATGGATACACGTAGACCAGGAACGCGCAAAGGCGGAAAGCCCATTCAAGACGACAATAGCACACGGCTATCTCACGCTTTCAATGCTGCCGTACCTGTGGAACCAGATTATCGAGGTGAACAACCTGAAGATGATGGTCAACTACGGCATGGATAAAATGAAATTCGGACAGGCCGTGAAGTCTGGTGAATCAGTACGCCTCGTTGCCGACCTGCACAGCATTGAGAACCTGCGCGGAACGGTAAAGGCTGAAATCAAATTCACTATCGAGATAAAAGACTCGCCCAAGAAGGCGTTGAGCGGAATAGCAACATTCCTATACTATTTTAATTGATTCACATTTTTTCAATTCATAATTCATAATTCACAATTCACGGTATTGTAAATTTTAACACCCACCCATCAACCCAAACTATGAATTGTGAATTATGAATTAACTAAATTGTGCACTGGCATGAACATCATCGTATCAGAAGAAATCGAACAAGTATGTCCGGGCTTTGTCGGCGCAGCTGTTGAGGCAGACGTGGTAAATACGGAATACAGCGAAGAACTGTGGGCTGAAATAGAGGCGTTAGGCGAAAAGTACAAGGCAGAATATACGACGGAGACTATTAAACAGATATCAGGCATCGAAGCCACACGCCGTGTCTACCGAGCCTGCGGCAAGGACCCAAGCCGCTACCGCCCGGCATCAGAAGCCCTGATAAGAAGAATGTTGCAAGGCAAAAAGCTCTATCAAATCGACACGCTCGTCGACCTGATTAACCTTGCAAGCATAGCCTACGGTTACAGCATCGGCGGTTTCGATGCCGACAAGTTCTCCGGCGACACGCTGACTTTAGGCGTAGGACGTGAAGGCGAACCATACGAGGGCATAGGCCGTGGCATGCTCAACATTGCCGGACTGCCCGTATACCGCGACGCAATTGGCGGTGTTGGCACGCCGACCAGCGACAACGAACGCACTAAAATCGACATCAACACGCGCCGTGTGCTCGTGCTCGTCAATGGGTACGACGGCAACGAGGCACAGGTGAAAGCCAATGCCGAATATCTTGTACGACTGTTCGACAAATACGCACAAGGACGCAACTGCAGATATTTCATTTATAAATAAAGTTTAACAAAATCAATCTGGAAGTATCCGACTCTACAAAAGCTTCCGATTATGGCACAATAAGCTGTAAAACAACATCCTGAACGCAAAATGTATTTACCGGAAATATAAAAACATCATAAATAATTAACTTAAATTTCCTCATTCAGATTTAAATATGTATTTTTGCGCAAAATATCGGCTTATTGGTGAAAACTTTATTTTTGAATTTATATAAATACATTACTACAAACTTAAACTTATGAAACAATTACAGACATTATTGTTATGCCTGTTGTTTCCGTTGGCGGTTTGCGCGTCAGCGTGGGACGACGTGAAGTACAAACAAATCGAAAAAAGCATCAGGATGCCACAATTTGCCGACCGAACCTTCGACATCAAGAAATACGGTGCATCTCTCGACGCTACTCCGGCACAAAACCAGAAAGCCATAAACAAGGCTATCGAAGCATGTTCAAAGGCTGGCGGAGGACGAGTAGTCATACCTGCCGGCACATGGAAAACTGGCGCACTGAGAATGAAGAGCCACGTAAACCTCGTAATCGAAAAGGGCGCTACGCTGTTCTTCCATTTTGACAGGGCACTCTATCCCCTCGTAGAAACCCGTTGGGAAGGACTTGACTGTATAAACTATTCTCCGTTGATTTACGCTTTCCGCGAAACAGACATCGCCGTTACCGGTGAAGGTACGATTGACGGAAACGGCTCTGACGACACATGGTGGCTGATGAGCGGCAAGACTCCGAAGAGCCGCGACGTTGTCGTTGAGGAGAAACAGCAGAACCCCGGCGGACGTGCCGACCTGCTTAAGATGGCCGAAGACGGAGTGCCAATCGAGAAGCGTGTGTTCGGTCCCAAGAAGGGACTGCGCCCGCAGATGATAAACTTCAACCAGTGCGACGGTATCCTCATTGAAGGCGTTACCATGGTACGCTCACCGTTCTGGGTTATGCACCCGCTGCTCAGCAAGAACATTACCGTAAGAAACGTGACCGTACACAACGACGGCCCCAACGGCGACGGCTGCGACCCCGAGTCGTGCGAGAACGTCCTGATTGAAAACTGCGTGTTCGACACAGGCGACGACTGTATAGCAATCAAGAGCGGACGTAACGAAGACGGACGCGAAGGCGGTAAGGGACGCTACGTAGGCCGTCCGAGCAAGAACATAATCGTACGCAACTGTATCATGAAAGACGGACACGGTGGCGTTGTACTTGGATCTGAGATTTCAGGCGGATGCAACAATGTGTTCGTAGAGAACTGCAAGATGGACAGCCCCAACCTCGACCGCATACTCCGAATCAAGACCAACTCATGCCGTGGCGGTGTGATTGAAGACATTTACATGCGCAACGTCGAAGTAGGCCAGTGCGCTGAAGCCGTACTCAAAATCAACCTTGACTACGAACCTAAGGAAATAGGCCGCCGCGGCTTCTACCCCATCGTGCGCAACGTCTACATGGAGAACGTAACTTGCAAGAAGAGCAAGTACGGTATTATGGTTGTTGCATTCGACGACCGCACCAATGTTTACAACATCAACCTCAAAAACTGTAAGTTTGACGGTGTTTACGGTAAACCGGTCTACATCACGGGCAAGACAAAAGACATGAACTATGACAACCTGTTCATCAACGGCTCGATGATACTGAGCCAGTTCCCTTACAAAAGCTACAGCGAATGGATGACGCACTCTGAAATGCAGCGCATACCAGACCCTTGCTACCTCGATTTCACCACAAGGCCCAAATGGGGTTACGTTGTCGGAATCGAACAGGAAGCAATGCTTGATACCTATTTGGCTTATAAGGACGAAAGCATCATCAACTACCTGAAGCAGTATCCTGCAAAGATGATTGACGAGAAGGGCAATATCACAGGCTATAAATATGAAGACTTCAACCTCGACAACACCCGCCCCGGACGTTACATACTGCGCATGAACATGCTCTATCCTGAGAAGAAGCTGGAAAAGGCATTGAAGACTATCTTCAAGCAACTTGAGAAACAGCCGCGCACTAAGGACGGCGTATGGTGGCACAAGGCTATTTACGCACACCAGGTCTGGCTCGACGGCGTATACATGGGACACCCGTTCTACACAATGGCCGCACCTATTCTTAAGGGAGAAAAGAAGGCCAAGAAGTATTATGACGACACTTTCGAGCAGATATCAAAGACTTACGCCCGTACATACGACGAAAAGACAGGATTGTGGAAGCACGCATGGGACGAAACCCAGAAGATGTTTTGGGCAAACCCTGAGACTGGATTGTCACAGCACACATGGGCACGCGCACAAGGATGGTTCGCCATGGCAATACTCGAGGTGCTCGACGCACTGCCACAGGACTACGAGAACCGCGGCAAACTTATCGAAATGCTCAACAACGTAATGAAGTCTACCGTCAAATACCAGGACAAGGCCACCGGCGTATGGTATGACGTGCTCGATGTTAAAGACCCCCGCAACTATCTTGAGGCTACAGCTTCATCAATGTTTGCCTACGTATTGCTGAAAGGCGCACGCCTCGGCTACTTCGGCAACGACCTGAAAGAAGCCGGACTTAAGGCATACAAAGGTATCCTGAACGAATTTGTCAAGGTTAACCCTGACAAGACAATATCGCTTACACGCTGCTGCGAAGTATCAGGCCTCGGACCTGACAATCCCAAAAGCCGCCGCCGCGACGGCTCGTTCGAATATTATATCAGCGAACCTATCCGCGACAACGACGGCAAGGGCGTTGGCCCGTTCATCTGGGCGTCACTCGAGATGGAGAAGCTCGGATATAATGTTGAGCAGCTGAACAAGTAAACTTTTTAAAAGCTAAAATCAACAATCCGTCGGCACGCCATGCACAAAACGGTGTGTCGACGGATTGGCTAAAACAAAACAGTATGAAAAGACAAATTTTATTTTTAGCGGCAGCAGCCTTAAGTGCTACCGCAACCTTCGCCCAAAACGACGCGCCGGCATTTCCTGGTGCGGAAGGTCATGGCAGATATGTCACAGGCGGCCGCGGAGGTGTGGTAAAACATGTGACAAACCTTAACGACAGCGGTCCCGGCTCATTAAGAACTGCCGTAAGCGGTTCTGCCAAAAAGATTGTAGTATTCGACGTATCGGGAGTCATCGCACTGAAGTCAGACCTTAAAATAGGCGCCAACACTACGATAGCCGGACAGACAGCCCCCTACCCCGGCATAACGCTGCGCTACCGCACGGTACGCCCTGATGCAGACAACGTGATTGTTCGTTTCATCCGTGTACGCCGCGGCCAGGAGAAAGACGTGAACGACGGTGCCGACGCTATCTGGACAAGAGAGAACGACGGCATGATTTTCGACCACTGCTCGTTCAGCTGGAGTATCGACGAGGTTGCTTCATTCTACGACAACAACAACTTCACGATGCAATGGTGTACCGCTGCCGAGAGCCTTAACAACGCCGGACACGGCAAGGGCGCACACGGCTACGGAGGCATCTGGGGAGGCAAGCTGGCCAGCTTCCACCACAACATGATAGCCCACGTAACCAACCGCGTTCCGCGTTTCAACGGCGCACGCTACGAATGGGACGGCTACAAGAGCAACGCCATGTATGACGAATACAAATGGGCTAATCCCGTACAGGCCGAGAACGTTGACTTCCGCAACTGCGTCATGTACAACTGGGGCAACAGCAACGGATGCTACGGCGGCCCCGGCGGCGGACAAATCAACATTGTAAACAACTACTACAAAGGCGGTCCGGCAACTCCCGACAGCAAGGCACAGCGCGTAACTGAAATATCCGTTGCGTCGTCAGGCAACTCGAGCGGACATCCAGACATTTACGGCATGACCAGTCGTTACTACATTAACGGCAACACGACAGAGACAAACAGCGGAACCATTACGGAGAACAGGGACTGGAACGGAGTTAATTACGACAGCGGCGTATTCACCATCGACGGTGAGAAATGGAGCCTTGATACTTTAAACTTGTATGGTGACGAGGTTGAGCACAAGGCAAACACTGACGGCGAGATGTGCGTAAGGATAAAGATGGACCAACCGGCTCCTGAAGGACAGGTTACCACACATTCCGCAGCAACGGCTTTCGACAAAGTGATGTCATACTGCGGCGCATCACTTTACCGTGACGATGTAGACTCACGCTACATGGAAGAGGCACGTACCGGCACGGCCACATACAAAGGCTCTGTAACAAACGAGGACGGACTTATCGACATCGTTGCCGACGTTAACGGATATACCGAAGACAACTTCCCGTCTGAAACAAGACCTGAAGGCTTCGACACAGACCAGGACGGCATGCCCGATGAATGGGAAATAGCAAACGGACTCGATCCCAACAACCCCGACGACGCAAACCTCTACACTCTTGATACGGAAAAAGGCTGGTACACCAACGTGGAAGTTTACATCAACTCCCTCGTTGAGCATATCGTAAAGGCCCAGAACGCAGACGCCATAACGGCAGTCGACGAATATTACCCGGCCTGCGTTCCTGTTACAGGCATAGATAACGCTCCGACCGTATCTTCAGAAATCGTAAAGATAGAATACTTCACACTTGGAGGCGCCAAGGTCAGCGAGCCTGTCAAGGGTATCAACATCCGCAAGGTTACATACTCTGACGGCAAGACCGTCGCTGACAAGGTGATCAAATAACACACATGCGATAATCCGTGAAAAGGGAAATGCCTGTCGGTATTTCCCTTTTTTGTTAAGAGCAGTGTCTTAACATCATTTTAATACGAAAAAACACTTACATTGAAATAAAAGCACTCTATTTGCAAAGAGTTGTAAATATTATTACATTAACCAATTAAACAATAAGATTATGAACAAAATTCTACGTTATTCATTAGTAAGTCTGCTCACACTGTTCTTTGGAACAGCCATGGCACAGACAACGTTCAACTTCAACGAAGACTACCAGTCATTGTTCCCCACATTGCCTGGAGTTTCAAGCAGCGACAGCAACGACGGCGACTTCAACGAAGCCACCACTTGCACGCTCAACGGTATATCGATAACCGTATCGGCAAAGGAGCCAGACAACAACAACGCCAACCGCATTTGGTCGGGCACACCGCGCCTGCGCATGTACTCTGGTACGCTTACAGTCACGGCACCCGAAGGGAAAAACCTCTCGAGCATCGAGATCGACAACGGCAAGTGGAACAACGGCAACACCGTAGACAACGGAACGCTTGACGGAGCGAATTGGACGGGCACGGCCAACAGCGTCGTATTCGACATCGCCGGCAACACCCAGATCAACTCGATAACCGTCTACATCGAAGGCGAGACTCCCGAACCTGCCGAAATGCTGACATATAAGAAAGCGACAACGGTAGAGCACGGCAAAAAGTACCTGTGGGTGGTTGAGAACGACGGCGTACTGCTCATCGCAAAACCCGTTGAGAGCAACTACGGCTACCTCTACACAGAAGAGGCAAAGGCCAACGAAGCCGGCGACATCGAACTGACAACAGACAAGGAATACGCCTTCACGCTGACTTCAGAGAAAGCCAACAGCAACGAAAACCCGTATTTCATCACACAACCCGACGGCCGCTACCTCTACCAGACAGGCACTTTCGACAGCTTCAACGCAAGTGCTACGCCTGACGGCGGCGAGCTTTGGAACGTTGAAGCCAACAGCGACGGAACATTCAAGATCACTAACGTTGACAAGAACAAGTACGTGCAGTATGATCCTGAATACAACTCATTCGGATGCTACGGCAACGAGCGCGGCATAATGCCCTGCCTCTACGTACTTGACGAAGTAGGCACAGGCATAGAGGAGAGCATGACAGTTCCCGCCGCAACCGACGAGAACGCTCCCGTATACAACCTCGCCGGCCAGCGCGTAAGCAAGGACACGAAGGGCATCCTCATCCAGAACGGCAAGAAGTTCATCAACAAATAAACGTTGTTGACAATAATACAAAAGCGGGGCGGCACTGTTGTGCCGCCTTTCTTTTTGCCCGCGTTTACGCCACACACCACTAATTATGGCCGTGAAAAACACATTATGCGCCGAAAAAATTTGCCGTATCGCAAGAAAGATGTAATTTTGCACACGGAATACAAATCAAAAAGGCATTTAACACAATGACTCACAACTTATTAAAAGGAAAGCGCGGCATCATCTTCGGCGCGCTCAACGAAGACTCCATCGCATGGAAAGTGGCCGTGAAGGCAGTAGAAGAAGGAGCAAGCATAACACTCAGCAACACAGCCATGGCGCTGCGCATGGGTACGCTCGACAAACTGAGCGAACAGCTGTCAGCCCCGGTCATAGCTGCCGACGCTACAAGCGTTGACGACCTGGCCAACGTATTCTCTGAATCAGTACGCTTGCTGGGCGGCAAAATCGACTTCGTGCTCCACTCTATCGGAATGAGTCCCAACGTACGCAAACACCGTACTTATGACGACCTCGACTATAACTACCTGCAGAAGACGCTCGACATATCGGCAATATCTTTCCACAAGATGCTGCAAGTGGCTAAAAAGCAGGACGCCATAGCTGAATACGGTTCTGTCGTAGCCCTTACATACGTTGCCGCACAGCGTACATTCTTCGGATACAACGACATGGCTGACGCCAAGAGCATGCTCGAAAGCATTGCGCGCAGCTTCGGTTACATCTACGGACGCGAGAAGCACGTGCGCATCAACTGCATTTCGCAGTCGCCTACTCCTACAACTGCCGGCAAGGGCATCAAGGACATGGACAACCTCATGGACTTCGCCAACAAGATGTCACCACTCGGCAACGCCACGGCCGACGACTGTGCCGACTACTGCGTAACGCTCTTCTCTGACCTTACACGCAAGGTTACCATGCAGACACTCTTCCACGACGGCGGCTTCTCGTCAATGGGTATGAGCCTGCGTGCCATGAACCAGTACGCCAAGGACCTTGCTCCTTACGAAGACGAGAACGGAAAGATTATCTACGGATAACATTCCGTCAATCCAAGAAAATACCAGCGTGGGCCTGCTCGTTGCAGACCCACGTTTTTTTATCGGCAAATCCCTGACAGGCAGTGCTTGCACAGCCTGTGCCACTTAAACCCAAATCGGTCATTAGACCGCTTGGAGATTATTAACGTTTCATATTTAAGCTTTCGGCCGTCTTTTTGTTTTTTATTGGCGTCTTGCCGTCTTTTTTTTCTTGACATAGCCCGCTATGCCTGCGAAAAACCATACGTCAATGCGCTCAATATAAAACAAAAATACAACCAAATTCTAATGACTGATTTGGGTTTAACACATCCATTACGCCTGCGCCCCACACCGTTGCAAGTGTGCCCATGCGCCGTCTATTCCCGTTTACCGTACGTTCCGCATCCCCGGCAGCGGGCGGACAACTGCATGGAGCGCACAAAGCCTTAGGCACATCGCATACATGAAGACGTGTTAGTCTTGGTAAAATATCATGACAAATGATTTCTTCAAAATAGAAAATCAACATCTAACGTATGTTAAACGCTGACGGTCTGCAATACCGTTCTGTTAACACACGTTTGCATTCATGCCCTGAAACCAATACCAAACCGCTTGTTTTCAGTGCCAAAATCAACTGTTTTAATGGCTGAAACCATGCCTTTTGCGTGCCGAAAGCATGCCTTTTGCAGCACAAAACGCCGCATTTTGCATTCCATTCACGCACAGAATCCCATCCCGAAAACCTTAACTCGTTATCTGTCAACACTTTAACTAAAACATCCAAATTCCGCCGTTTTTCTTATAAAAGTACGTAACCGCTGTGGGCGCCGCCCTTCCTGGAGCGTCAAACGTCCACGCCTTTTCGTTTTTCCTTACATCGTTGGCGTCAAATTGGAGGCTCCGCCCCTCCTGTCATTGATAATCCCCCATGCTACGCCTTAAGGCTCGACATACATAAAAAACATTTCCCATTAACCCCAATCGGGCGATTCGAATAGACAAAAAACCGTGACGGCCTCACGGTCGCCACGGCCCATAATCCTATTCATGAAAAGCATGCATTATATAATTAACCTATTTCAGATTCCTAATTAAATACACGTCGCCCCATCGTTTACCGGCATATTATATGTACGCAAACAACAGGCTTATAAGAGGCGTGCCGTTGTCGTTAATCAGCCACGCACAGGCTGCTATTACAATAATTACCGCCACAAGCACCGCCCGGCCCGTCCATACAAGCCGTTTGGGCATGCGTCCTATTACGTGCCGCGCCTTCTCGCTTCTCAATCTTATCGTACTTTCTTCTTCCATAAGAACATTATTTAGATTGTTTTTTCACCACGCAGAGGCCTGCCCCCTGCAGGCGTTCCGCCGGTTCAGTTGCCTAATTCCAACTGATTTTTTACTAAACGGTAATACTTGCCTTTCCTTGCCGTAAGGCTCTCGTGTGTGCCTGTTTCGGCCACGCGCCCCTTGTCCAGCACTATTATCTGGTCGGCGTGCCTTACAGTGCTGAGCCTGTGCGCCACTATCACGACCGTACGGCCGTGGTAGAACTTGTCAAGGTTCTCCACTATCCTGCGCTCGTTGTTGGCGTCAAGCGAATTGGTCGCCTCGTCGAGGAATATGAAATCAGGATTCTTGTAAACCGCGCGGGCTATCAGTATGCGCTGCCGCTGCCCCTGGCTCAGTCCCTTGCCGTCGTTGCCTATTTTTGTGTCGAATTTCAAAGGCAGGCGCATCACGTAGTCCTTTATGCAGGCTATCCCGGCGGCCTCGGCCATCC
>HF986700.1:10961-17861 GCA_000433175.1 Prevotella sp. CAG:1058 | reverse complement strand
ACAGCGTGGTGGAACGTGTAATGTTACTGTTATCGTTAGTGACGAGCGCGTGTCTTCTCCAATCGTGAGTGAATATGATGTCGCTATCGTGCTCAATCAGCCTTCATTGGATAAATTTGAGCCGAAAGTAAAGAAGGGCGGCTTCCTTATCTATGACACATCAGGAATAATCAATCCTCCAAAGCGCACGGATATTACAGTATGTCCTATCGCTGCATTGGACAAGGCCGTTGAGATGAAGAACTCAAAGGTGTTTAACATGATAGTCTTAGGCGGATTGCTTAAGGTTTGTCCGGTAGTGAGCGACAAGGGTGTTGAGAAGGCTCTCTATAAAACTCTTCCCGAGCGTCATCATGGACTTATTCCTCTTAACATGGAGGCAATCAAGGCCGGGCGTGAAATTATTAAATAATAAGGTGGTATAGGCTTAGTGATGTTTTTTCAAATCACAAACAACCTTTATTTGATCTTTCTGGGAGGATGTGCCTAAACGGTACATCCTCCTTTAATGTTTGTATGTTGCGAGTGTAACATAATGGATAAAAGCATTTCAAATACGTATTAATAGTGGAAAATAAAACGGCTAAAGAAAAACGAGACTTTTTCGTGCTTGCCAAAGCCTTTCCCCAAAAATACAATGTCGTATTTACTTGTTCATGTAATGGGATGTTTTTTTGAAGAATAGAATCCTTCATTTTACCTATATATATTTGTTTGTTTATATATTATTTTGTATTTTTGCATCTAAATTAAAGAATGTTTGTCGGCATTCTGTCAATTGCGAAAATATGTGAATTTTACGGTATTACAGAAATGTTGATACTTTTTATTAACATAATGTTGACAGTTGCTGACCTCCATGAAATAAAAGTTTAATTGTATGTATAGAACGAAAACATGTGGTGAGTTGCGCCTTGCTGATGCTGGTAACCTGGTAACTCTATCAGGGTGGGTGCAGCGCAGTCGTAAGATGGGTGGTATGACATTTGTCGACCTTCGCGATCGTTACGGTATAACGCAGCTGGTGTTTAACGAAAATGACGATGCCGATCTTTGCGCCGAAGCAAACAAGCTCGGACGTGAGTATTGCATTCAAGTAGAAGGCATTGTGAATGAGCGTCAAAGTAAAAATTCTAATTTACCTACTGGCGATATTGAAATTATGGCAAAGAAGCTCAATGTATTGAGCGAAAGCCTTACACCACCGTTCACAATAGATGACAATACCGACGGCGGTGACGACATAAGGATGAAATATCGTTATCTTGATTTGCGCCGTTCGTGTGTCAGGAAGAATCTTGAATTGCGCCATCGCATGACGATTCTTATAAGGAACTTCTTGGATTCCAAGGATTTTATAGAAGTTGAGACACCTATTTTAATAGGTAGTACCCCTGAGGGCGCTCGTGATTTCGTTGTGCCTTCACGCATGAACCCCGGACAATTTTACGCATTGCCACAAAGCCCACAGACACTTAAGCAATTGTTGATGGTTAGTGGCTTTGACCGTTATTTCCAAATTGCAAAATGTTTCCGTGATGAAGATTTGCGTGCTGACCGTCAGCCAGAGTTTACTCAGATAGATTGCGAAATGTCATTTGTTGATCAGGATGATGTCATAGACTTGTTCGAAGACATGTGCCGTCATTTGTTCAAAGAAATACGCGGTGTAGATCTTCCAGCCAAGCTTCAACAGATGACATGGGCTGAAGCTATGCGTCGTTTTGGTAGCGATAAACCTGATTTACGGTTTGGTATGGAGTTTGTCGAATTGATGGACGTGTTAAAAGGAACAGGTACATTTGGCGTATTTAATGATGCAGACTATATCGGTGGAATATGTGTTCCCGGGTGTGCAAACTATACAAGAAAACAGCTTGACCAATTGACAGATTTTGTTAAACGTCCACAAGTGGGTGCAAAAGGTCTAGTATGGGTTAAATTTAACGAGGATGGTAGCGTAAAGAGCAGCATTGACAAGTTCTATGAACCCAATGTACTGCAGGGCTTGAAAGAAAAAGTAGGAGCCAATAACGGAGACTTATTGCTGATTTTAAGTGGTGATAGGGCTAATAAAACCCGTGTCCAACTTTGTAGCTTGAGATTGGAAATGGGTGACAGGCTTGGCTTGAGGGATAAAAATAAGTTTGAGTGCTTATGGATTATAGATTTCCCATTGTTTGAGTGGAGTGATGAGGAACAGCGTTTGATGTCTACACACCATCCGTTCACGATGCCTAATCCTGACGATATACCTTTGCTTGAAGAACATCCTGAACGTGTGCGTGCTAAAGCATACGACTTTGTATGTAACGGTATCGAAGTCGGTGGTGGAAGCCTCCGTATACATGATTGTAAATTACAGGAAAAAATGTTTAACATTTTAGGATTTACGGAGGAACGTGCAATGGCACAGTTTGGCTTCCTTATTAACGCCTTTAAATATGGAGCTCCTCCTCATGCGGGATTGGCTTTCGGATTAGACCGCTTTGTATCAATCATGGCAGGGCTTGACAGTATTCGTGATTGTATTGCTTTCCCCAAAAATAACAGCGGACGTGATGTGATGCTCGATGCACCATCGTCACTTGACCATAAACAGCTTGATGAGTTGCAAATTAAAGTTGATTTAAATCAAGAAAAGTAGAATTGTAGTTGAAAACGGTTCTTTTATTGGTTTTTATTCATGTAAAAATATTTGTATTATAAATAAATACATTATATTTGCACTGGATTATAAGAGGATTGTTATCTACTTATTATTAAAGTTTATCTTTAATGTGATTTTACTTTGATTATGACAGAAAAGAAAGAAACAGTAAGAAAGACCGCAACAACAAAAGCAGCGGCAGAGAAGAAAGCTGCACCGAAAAGGTGCGCTGCAAAGAAAGTTGATTTTGAAATCAATGCAGAGACGGTAGGCTTTAAAGCTGGTGACGTTTACCAGGCTCTTGCTACAGCAGATAAGTCTCTTAGTGTTGTAGAAATAGCTAAAGCTGCTAAAATTAGTGAACAGGAAACGCTGCTTGGAATGGGCTGGCTCTTTAAGGAAGGTAAGATCAAAGCAGAAGAAAATAAGATTACTTTGGCTTGACCTTTGAGACGATACCAAAGAAGGACTGGCGAACATCTCACCGGTCCTTCTTTCATTCTAATCCTATGAATTACGATAGCGAGATACTTTTTGTTCTTACTGAAGCTGGAGAAAAGGGACTTAGTGTAAAGAAAATAGCCCGTCATGTTTTTAACAATTGTAATGGCTTATTCGATGTAGTTCCTTTTGAAGACGTGTACCACTATGTTGCCTGTTATCTGAAAAGAAATAGCAAATCGAATGATTCAATAATTGAGAGGACAAGTATCCGTGGAGTATATCGTTTAAATCAATCTAATACATCACGACAACTGTTTTTTGATTTTAAAAGTGAGGAGATAGAGATAACAAATGAACGAAAAACAATAGAAGATAAATCTTTATCTTTGTTCTAAACTATCTTAAGACATTTTGTTGTGATTGGTTGTTAAGTTTGACCTTGTCTGTAGTAATCTAATTAAAACAAAGTAAGTATGTCTGGAAGATATTTGTTGGGTTTTGATGTTGGAAGTTCGTCTGTTAAAGCCTCATTAGTCGATGCAGATAGTGGAGTGTGTATGGCATCGGCATTTTATCCTGAGAAGGAGGCGCCAATAATAGCCGTTAAGTCGGGTTGGGCAGAACAAGATCCGCAAATGTGGTGGAACTATGCCAAACTGAGCTTGAAGAAGGTTATGGATTACGCTTCTGTTACTGGTGAAGATATAAAAGCCATTGGCATTTCTTATCAGATGCATGGGCTTGTATGTGTTGACAAGCAAATGCAGGTTTTGCGACCTTCAATTATATGGTGTGACTCGAGGGCGGTGCCTTATGGTGAAAGGGCTTTTGAAGAAATAGGTTCAGACAAGTGCTTGTCTCATTTATTGAACTCACCTGGCAATTTTACTGCTGCAAAATTAGCATGGGTTAAGGATAATGAACCTGAGTTGTTTGAGAGAATTTATAAAGTCATGTTACCAGGAGATTACATAGCAATGAAGTTGAGTGGAGTAATTAATACTACGATCAGCGGATTAAGCGAAGGTATGTTCTGGGATTTTAAGAATAAGGAGACTGCGGGATTTTTACTTGACTATTTTGGATTTGATTGGGGTGTTATTGCTGACATAGTACCTACATTTGGTGTGCAATGTGAAGTATGCGCATCTGCTGCAGAGGAATTAGGGCTTAAAGCTGGGACACCAATAAGTTATAGGGCAGGTGACCAGCCAAATAACGCTTTAAGTTTGAACGTTTTTAATCCTGGCGAGATTGCTTCGACAGCAGGAACATCTGGTGTTGTGTACGGTGTGCTTGGTGATGTGAATTATGACAGATATAGTCGTGTGAATACTTTTGCACACGTAAATTATACCAAAGACGTTAATCGCCTCGGCGTGTTATTATGTATTAATGGTACAGGTATCCTTAATGCATGGATTCGTAGGAATGTTGCTCCAGAAGGAATTTCATATTCAGAAATGAATGAAATCATGTCAACAGTACCTATTGGAAGCGAAGGAGTGACAATCATACCGTTCGGTAACGGAGCAGAACGTGTGCTTGAGAATAAAGAGGTGGGTTGCTCAATACATGGAATTAATTTCAATAAACACGGAAAAGCTCATGTCATGCGTGCTGCACAAGAGGGAATTGTATTCAGTTTCTGTTACGGAATGGAAGTCATGCAGCAGATGGGCATGGATATCAAAAAAATACATGCAGGCAAGGCCAATATGTTTTTTAGTGATGTTTTCCGCAATACGTTGGCTGGTGTCAGTGGTGCGACAATTGAGCTTTATGAAACAGATGGAAGCGTAGGGGCTGCCAAAGGTGCTGGTTTGGGATGTGGTATATATAAAGATAACAATGAGGCATTTGCTTCCTTGAAGAAACTTGCAGTGATTGAGCCTGATGAGAAACATAGGGGTGAATATCTTGAGGCATATTCTTTGTGGAAGGAAAAACTGTTTCATTTAATTTGAATTGACGATGATTATAAATCAAATTAATAACATATAAAATATAAAACTATTGATTATGGCAAAAGAGTATTTTCCGCAAATTGGAAAAATCCAGTTTGAAGGTGTGAATAGCACAAACCCGTTAGCTTATCATTATTATGACGCAGAGAAAGTGATAATGGGTAAAAAAATGAAAGATTGGTTGAAGTTTGCTATGGCTTGGTGGCATACATTGGGACAGGCAAGCGGTGACCAGTTTGGTGGTGGAACCCGAGTTTATCCTTGGGATGTTAAGACCGATGCGGTCGAGCGTGCAAAGGATAAGATGGATGCCGGTTTTGAAATCATGGAGAAGCTGGGAATAGAGTATTTCTGTTTCCATGATGTAGACCTAGTGGAAGAAGGAGACACAATCGAAGAGTATGAAGCCCGCATGAAAGCTATTACAGATTATGCGTTGGAAAAGATGAAGGGCACAAACATAAAGAACTTGTGGGGTACGGCAAACGTATTCAGCAACAAGCGTTATATGAATGGTGCTGCAACTAATCCGGATTTTGATGTAGTAGCACGTGCTGCTGTCCAGATTAAAAACGCTATTGATGCAACAATTAAGTTGGGTGGCTCAAATTATGTATTTTGGGGTGGTCGTGAGGGCTATATGAGTTTGTTGAACACCCAAATGCAACGTGAAAAAGACCATTTAGCCAATATGTTGAAGGCTGCTCGCGATTATGCGCGTTCTAAAGGTTTTACAGGTACGTTTTTGATTGAGCCGAAACCAATGGAACCAACAAAACATCAGTATGATGTTGACACCGAAACTGTTATCGGTTTCCTTCGTGCAAATGATTTGGACAAAGACTTCAAAGTGAATATAGAGGTAAACCATGCCACTCTTGCCGGCCATACGTTCGAACATGAGTTGGCTGTTGCTGTTGACAATGGCATGCTTGGCAGCATTGATGCGAACCGCGGCGATTACCAAAATGGTTGGGATACAGACCAATTCCCTATTGATAATTGGGAACTTACTCAGGCAATGATGCAAATCATACGCAATGGTGGACTTGGTAACGGTGGCTCTAATTTTGATGCTAAAATACGTCGTAATTCAACAGACTTGGAAGATTTGTTTATCGCCCATATTAGCGGTATGGACGCTATGGCACGTGCTTTTGAGAATGCTGCCAATATTATTGAAAATTCACCACTTTGCAAGATGGTCAACGAACGTTATGCTTCATTTGATTCAGGCAAGGGAAAAGAATTTGAAGAAGGTAAGCTTTCACTTGAAGATTTGGTTGCATACGCAAAGAATGCAGGAGAGCCAAAACAGATCTCAGGAAAGCAGGAACTTTATGAAACTATTGTAAGTTGGTATTGCAAATAATACAAAAACTTAATATGCGTCAAAGGCGGAATAAAAATTCCGCCTTTTTTCTTATTTTTTTTTATTGTTTATTCTTTTTTTTCTAACTTTGTGGCATTATTATTTTCATTAGTTCTAAAGTTTTATGGCTTATTCGAACAATCATTTAGTCATAATGGCAGGTGGAGTGGGCAGCCGCTTCTGGCCTATGAGTACAGCAGAGAAACCAAAACAGTTCATAGACGTATTAGGAACAGGACGTTCTTTGTTACAACTTACTTTTGATAGGTTTAAAGGAGTATGTAGTCCTGAGAATGTTTGGGTTGTGACAAGTGTGAATTATAAAGATGTTGTTAAGGAACAATTGCCTGAAATCCCTGAAACAAACATTCTGTGTGAACCATGCCGACGGAATACAGCGCCGTGTATTGCTTACGTTAGTTGGAGAATAAAGGCTAAGGACAGAAACGCAAACATTGTCGTTTCAC
>HF986700.1:0-10894 GCA_000433175.1 Prevotella sp. CAG:1058 | reverse complement strand
GTTCAGACGAGTCGTTACCCAGTGCCTGAAGTTTACGAACGAAACCGACGCTATTGTTACCCTTGGAATGAAACCGACACGTCCGGAAACGGGTTATGGTTATATTCAAGCGGATTTGTCTTCAAGTTCTCCACGTAACAAAGAAATATTCAGGGTAGATTCATTCAGGGAAAAACCGGATTTGGAAACAGCTCAGAAGTATATTAAGAACAAGAGCTATTTTTGGAATGCGGGTATTTTTATTTGGAGTGTTAATACAATTGTTAATGCATTTAGAGTATATCAACCTTCCATAAGTAAGATTTTCGAGGGCATGTTACCAATATACGGCACGCCCCAAGAGCAGGAGGAAATCAACCGACGCTTCCCTGAATGCGAAAATATTTCTGTCGATTATGCGATAATGGAAAAAGCTGAAGAGATTTTTGTCTGTCCTGCTGATTTTGGTTGGAGTGATCTGGGCACATGGGGTTCATTACTGGTTCAGACGAAGAAAGATTTATACGGTAACGGAGTCATAGGTAATAATGTTTCTTTGTACGACTCCCATAATTGTATAGTCCATACGTTAGACAAGAAAAAGGTCGTCATACAAGGACTAGACGGATATATAATAGCCGAGAAAGACGATAAATTATTAATTTGCAAACTTTCAGAGGAACAGCGAATAAAGCAATTCTCGGAAAGTGATAAATAAAAACCAGCATATAAAAACTTATTTAAAGTAAAAATGAAAAAAAACGTTGCATTGATTACAGGAATAACCGGTCAAGACGGTTCGTACTTGGCTGAATTCCTTATTGAGAAAGGTTACGAAGTTCATGGATTGTTGCGCCGTTCTTCATCGTTTAACACGGGTAGGATTGAACACCTGTATTTGGATGAATGGGTACGTGATATGAAGAAATCGCGTCTTGTTAACCTTCATTGGGCGGACATGACGGATTCCTCTTCGTTAATTCGTATTATCGGCGAAGTGAAACCGACTGAAATATACAATCTTGCCGCACAGAGCCATGTTAAGGTTTCATTTGATGTTCCAGAATATACGGCTGACACAGATGCCGTCGGTGTATTGCGCTTGCTTGAGGCTGTTCGTATATGCGGTCTTGACAAGTCATGCAAGATTTACCAGGCTTCAACATCCGAACTTTACGGTAAAGTACAGGAAGTTCCGCAGACTGAGACAACGCCGTTTTATCCACGTTCACCATACTCGGTAGCCAAACTTTACGGTTTTTGGATAATGAAGAATTATCGTGAAAGTTATGACATGTTTTGTTGCAACGGCATCTTGTTCAATCACGAGAGCGAGCGCCGCGGCGAGAACTTCGTAACACGAAAAATAACGCTTGCGGCATGTAGAATTGTCCAGGGGTACCAGGACAAGCTGTACCTCGGTAATCTTGATGCACGCCGAGACTGGGGATACGCCCGTGACTATGTTGAGTGCATGTGGTTGATACTTCAACAGCCTGAACCTGACGACTTTGTTATTGCAACCGGTGAGATGCATACTGTCCGTGAGTTCTGTACTTTAGCGTTTAAGGAAGCTGGAGTGGAATTACGCTGGGAGGGCGAAGGTGTTAACGAAAAAGGTATAGACGTGGCAACAGGAAAAGTTCTTGTTGAGGTTGATCCTAAGTATTTCCGTCCGTGCGAGGTTGATCAATTGCTCGGAAATCCGGCAAAAGCTAAAAAGATATTGGGTTGGAATCCGACAAAAACATCATTTAACGAATTGGTTAGGATAATGGTTCAGCATGATATGAAGTTTGTCAAGAAGCTTTATATCAAGGCCAAAATGGCGGAGTAGGTTATGTTGGAAAAGAATTCTAAGATATATGTTGCTGGGCACCACGGTCTTGTGGGCTCGGCAATTTGGAATAACCTGAAGTCAAGAGGGTATGATAACCTTGTAGGTCGTAGTCATAAGGAACTAGACCTTCTTGACCCTGTGGCTGTTAAGAAATTTTTTGATGACGAACGTCCTGACGCTGTCGTCTTGGCCGCTGCACATGTAGGTGGTATAATGGCTAACTTGAATTATCGTGCAGACTTCATTTACCAGAATCTCCAGATACAACAAAATGTCATTGGCGAAAGTTTCCGCCACAATGTCAAGAAACTGTTGTTCCTCGGAAGCACCTGCATTTATCCACGCATGGCACCGCAACCAATGAAGGAAGATGCCTTGTTGACTTCTGAACTTGAATATACCAACGAGCCTTACGCCATAGCCAAGATAGCCGGCTTGAAAATGTGTGAGAGTTTCAGCATCCAGTATGGTTGCAACTACATAGCTGTAATGCCTACGAACCTTTATGGTCCTAATGATAATTTCCATTTGGAGAATAGTCACGTCTTGCCCGCAATGATACGCAAGGTTTATTTGGCTAAGTGCTTGAATGAAGGCAAGTGGGATGATGTAAGAAAGGATTTGGACCTGCGTCCTGTTGAAGGTGTTAATGGAAGTAACAGTGAGGACGAGATTTTGGACAAGCTCTCAAAATTCGGAATAACTCCTCAAGCCGTTACTTTGTGGGGAACAGGCAGTCCCATGCGCGAGTTCTTATGGAGTGAGGAAATGGCTGACGCCAGTGTACATGTATTGCTTAACGTTGATTTCAAGGACACTTACGACCCAGCTGACAAGGAGATAAGGAACTGTCACATTAATGTTGGCACGGGTAAAGAGTTGAGCATACGCGAACTGGCCGAGAAGGTTGTCGCCGAAGTCGGTTTCAAAGGAGAGTTGCGCTGGGATACGTCAAAACCAGACGGTACGCCACGTAAGTTGATTGACGTATCCAAGCTACATGGACTCGGTTGGCACCATAAGGTTGAGATTGACGAAGGAGTGCACAAACTTTATGAATGGTATAAGCTTGGCATTTGCATAAATCATCAGACTGTATGATAATATGAATTTTACTGGTTTTAGTTTTACATCCGGGTAATATCGGAAAGGTAATATTAAAACCAGTATTTTTATTTTAGTTATAGTTGTGTTAGGAGCTATTATTGGAGACATTGTTGGTTCTACACGTGAATGGAACAACATAAAGACGGAAAATTTCGAACTCGTTCCGAGTGGAAGTCGTTTTACAGATGATACAGTAATGACTTTGGCCGTTGCCCAATGGCTGATGTGCGATTCTGCTAAAGGTGCTGGTACGCTTGTCAGATGCATGCAGGAGTTGGGGCGTAAGTATCCCTTCGCAGGTTACGGAGGCATGTTCATGAAATGGCTGCAGTCTGATAATCCCCGTCCGTACGGCAGTTTTGGAAACGGTTCAGCCATGCGTGTAAGCCCGGTTGGGCTGTATGCGTCGTCGCTCGAGGAAGCGTTGCGTCTCGCGAAATTGGCATCTTCTGTTTCGCATGATCATCCAGAAGGGATAAAAGGGGCACAAGCTGTTGCCGCATGTGTGTATTTGAAAAAGATGAACGCGTCAAATAGCGAAATAAAAGAATATATTGAAACTAAATTCGGGTACGATCTTGATGTGAAGTTGGAGACAATACGTCCAGGATATTCATTTGACGTGACATGCCAGGGCAGTGTTCCCATTGCAATAATGTCATTCTTGCAGCGTGAAAATACGGAAGGCGTATTGCGTCTCGCTATATCAATGGGAGGCGATTCTGACACGATTGGCTGTATGGCATGTGCAATTTCGATGGCTGGAATTTACCGTAAAGAGTATTCTTTAGACGCTACGCAAAAAGAACTTATCAAGCATTGTGATGCTTTGTTGCCGGCAGACTTGTTGGAAATAAACGATAGGTTCGAGACTTTGATTCGCACAAACAGGATAAACGAAGACTAAGCATGCTAATTTGGGCATGCTTAGTCCCGTGCTGTTGTGCTTAACTTTTATGCGACTGTGCAATCCATTGAAAACCAGTGTGTTATAAGTCTGGCTGCTGTTTTGTGTTTTCCGGTGCCGCAATATAATTTTTTGCATTTGTAAAAGGTTACATATTATACTGCAAAAGGATACCTTTTGGCGTGTCAAAGGTATCCTTTTGCAATGTAATATGCCGTTGATTGAAATCTGTCAGATTTTGTTTGTCCTTGCATACTCTCCAATCGTCAGTTGTCAAACTCGGGCAAATATTATGGATCAATATATTTTTGGGTTGACATTTTCACTGATGATTAATTCTCGATGTCCTTGAGCAGAATTTCATGTTGACTGTCCAAATAGGCTGAACGAGCCTTTATTATGTTTCTCCAATTCGCAGAATCTAGCATGTGCATGTCAAGTTCCAGTGTCCACCTGCCGAGTGATTCAAGCCTGTCGATTAATGTTCCGACGCTTAGACGTGATGTAGGTTCTGCCGGCAGGTAGAAGCTCTCTTCACCTTTTTCGTCACTTGTGACTTCAATAAGTACATGGATTTTTGTCATGTCGTATAATAAGTCGTTAACGATGCGTACAGGTATGCCTGTGTTTAACTTGAGAGACAGGGCTGTGTAGGGCTTTCCTCCTTCCTCGAAACGCTTGCATATTTTGCCTGCCAATATAACGCTAAGCATCATTCGATACCGGTGGCTTATGTCTTCGGTTTGCGCGCGGAAGGCGTAATCCTCTAGGTTTTGGCTCGTATAACACAGTTCTGCACCGAATAAACATATCGTCCATGATATTTGCACCCAAAGCATGAATAGGGGCAGTGCAGCAAACGAACCGTAAATGGCATTGTAGCTGCTTACCCAGATTTGCGAATGTATGTAGAATAACTGGAGTCCTTGCATGGCTACGCCGGCAAGTATGCCAGGTACGAGTGCGCAGCTGAATTTCACTTTTGTATTGGGCATGAAAAGATATAGTGCAACAAATACGGCCGACATGAATATGTAAGGCATTAATGCGATAAAGAATCGTATTACCGGAGCTATAAGCGCATATCCCTCGATGTTGTCTGACAGTGTGGCGACGAATATTGAAAAACCTGACGTTATTACTATTATTATCGGCATCAGCAGGAACATTGCCATGTAGTCAGTAATCGTACGGAATATGCTTCGGGGCTTTTTAACTTGCCAGATATAATTGAATGTCTGCTCGATGTTGTTAATAAGCATGATAACCGTCCATAACATGAATATAAGTCCGATACCCAGGAATATGCCGCTCTTTGTATGGACCAGGTACGAATTGACGAATCCTATTATTATTTCTGCAGCTTGTGGTTGGCTCGACAGTGTTTCGCGGAACCAATCTTCGATATACTTGTTATAACCGAATCCGCGTGCAATGGCGAATACAACGGCCATTATAGGGACGATTGCAAGAAGGGTTGAATATGTAAGTGCCGAAGCCGAGTTGACCATTCGTTTTGTTGTGGCACGTTCAACAGCAAGAATAACTTTTTTTATTACACCGTAAAAAAAATACAGGAAGGTGGATACATCTTTGCGTTTGACGTGCCAGATACCAACCTTAAGGAAGTTGATAATCTGCATTATTCGTTTTATCATGGAAATATGTGTCTTTTTATAGTTTGGTTCGAATGATAAAGCCGGAATTCATCTGGTAAGATATTGCCGGTATCGAATAAAAAATGAAAAGAAAGCAGTGCTCCTGTAAGCCGGGTTCTGTATCCGCCAAAGCCTTTGCAGGACATGGCGTCGTCTGTCATTTATCTACTCCGTGAATCACTCCACGGCTCAAGCGTTCCACCCTCCATCGTTGTTGAAATCGGGCGGACAACCCTCGGACGATGGTTTACATGAACTTGCAGCCTCCAGAAGACACGGCCTGCCAGTCACCTGGCAGCCGGTGGTCTCTTACACCACCTTCTCACCCTTACCGGTACTGTTAAGTACGGCGGTTATTTTCTTCTGTCTTATCCTGCCGTCGCCGACAGCTTCCATTTTCAGAAGTGGAGCGTCCTATGCTGCCCGGACTTTCCTCTTGCGATATATTGTCGCAAGCGACAGACCGGAACACTGCATTCTTTAGTGCAAAGATAATGTAATTTGCTTTAAACGCAAAATAAAATAAGTAGAAACAGATGATTTATACTAACAGATTGACATGTCCAATATAAAATTGGCTACTATTTTTTTGATAATATGGCTCATTGTTTGCATGTATGGTGAAAAAGTGCTAACTTTGCACGCTAAATATCTTATATTAAACTTTTTATTAATATGAAAGCATTTGTTTTTCCCGGACAGGGAGCGCAATTCGTAGGTATGGGTAAAGACCTGTACGACAACAATCCTTTGGCAAAGGAACTTTTCGAGAAAGCTAATGATATTCTTGGTTACAACATAACCGAGATCATGTTCAACGGTACCGATGAGGAGCTGAAGCAGACAAAAGTTACCCAGCCGGCAGTTTTCCTGCATAGTGTTATCAGCGCATTGTGTATGGGCGATGACTTTGCTCCGTCAATGGTTGCTGGTCACTCTTTGGGCGAGTTTTCAGCACTTGTCGCAGCAGGCGCATTGAGTTTTGAGGATGGATTGAAGTTGGTTTACGCCCGTGCCATGGCCATGCAGAAAGCATGTGAGGCTTCTCCTTCGACGATGGCTGCCATCATTGGTCTTCCAGACGAGAAAGTGGAAGAAATTTGTGCAGAGGTAAACAAGGATGGCTATGTATGTGTACCTGCTAACTTCAATTGTCCGGGACAGCTGGTAATCAGTGGTAACATCGATGCAATAAATGAGGCTTGTGAGAAGCTTAAGGCTGCAGGAGCAAAGCGTGCCCTGCCCTTGAAAGTAGGTGGAGCATTCCATTCGCCATTGATGCAACCTGCAAAGGACGAGCTTCAGGCTGCTATCGAGAAGACAGATTTCCATGCTCCAAAGTGCCCTGTATATCAGAATGTTGACGGAATGCCCCATACTGATCCGGCAGAAATAAAAGCTAATCTAATAGCACAGCTGACCAGCTCGGTTAAGTGGACTAAGTGTGTACAGTCGATGGTTGCCGATGGAGCTGACGACTTCACAGAGTGTGGTCCCGGTAAGGCTCTTCAGGGTATGATAGCCCGTATTGACAAGAATGTAGCCGCCCATGGCATAGCATAAGGCTGTGTTTATTCATAAGTACGATAAAATTTGAGGTCGTAAGGAGATGTGGAAGGCTGCAATTGCTGTTCCTGACAGATCTCTTTACGGCCTTTTGTTTTGTTATTATATCTAATAACCCATGAACCATAACAATAAAGTAATAGTTTATCAAGTTTTCACCCGTCTTTTTGGTAATAAGACAAATGTATGTAAGGAAAACGGAACTTTGTCTGATAACGGTTGTGGCAAAATGAACTTTTTTGATGGCACGACGTTGAGGCGAATCAAGAAACTTGGAGTTACACACATTTGGTACACAGGTATAATACGTCATGCCTCAAAGACCGATTATTCGTCTTACGGTATTCCTCAGCAACATCCCGCTGTTGTTAAAGGAAATGCCGGCTCACCATATGCCATAACAGATTATTACGACATCGATCCTGATTTGGCTGAAGATGTTGACAAGAGGATGAGTGAGTTTGAGGCTCTTGTAGAAAGGACTCATAAGATTGGCATGAAAGTCATAATAGACTTTGTTCCAAACCATGTAGCTCGCCAATATAAGTCTGTATCTAAGCCCGATGGCGTTTACGATTTGGGTGAGAATGACGACAAGGGCATGGGATTCTCACCACGCAATAATTTCTATTATTGTGTGAACAAACCTTTCGAGCCTTATTTTGATTTGCTTGGTGGAGTTGGGTATCCATACACGGAATTTCCAGCCAAGGCGACAGGTAATGACCATTTTGACAACCATCCGGGAGTTAACGACTGGTATGAAACGGTTAAACTTAATTATGGAGTTGACTATTGTGACGCTGGCGGTCGTTCATCTCATTTTGACCCAATTCCTGACACATGGTTCAAAATGGCAGACATTTTGAACTTTTGGGCAGGGAAAGGAATTGATGGCTTCAGATGCGACATGGCTGAAATGGTACCTCCTGAGTTTTGGGCATGGGTGATAAGTAAAATTAAAACCTCGTTTAAGGATATTGTTTTTATAGGCGAGGTCTATAATCCGTCGCTTTACCGACGCTATGTTGAGAGCGGTTTCGATTACCTATATGACAAGGTCGGAATGTATGATTGTTTGTGTGGAGTCATGCGTGGTACATGTCCGGCTTCAGCCATTACGTGGCAGTGGCAGTCTGTTGACGATATAAAGGAACACATGCTATACTTCCTTGAAAATCATGACGAAGTTAGAATTGCCAGTGATTTCCTTGCTTGTGAGGGTAGGCGGGGTGTCCCGGCCTTGATTGTCAGTGCGTTAATGAATACCAATCCTTTCATGCTTTATGCCGGACAGGAATTTGGCGAGCGGGGAATGGATAAAGAAGGCTTTAGCGGATGCGACGGAAGGACTACGATATTCGATTATTGGACAGTGCCGGCTTTGTATCGTGGATACGTTAATAGGAGGAAGTTGTCAGCAGATGAGAAATTGTTGGAAAGTGTTTACACAAAGGTCTTGAATATAGCCAAGTCTGAGAAGGCCGTGTCCGAAGGCGTGTTTTTCGACCTGATGTATGCAAACAATGACGGTACCAATTATTTTGACCCGCAACGTCAGTATGCTTTTATGAGAAAATGTGGTAATGAAGTAATGCTTATTGCCGTTAACTTCTCTGATTCGTCGGTCGATTGCGGCATACGTTTGCCTTACCATGCTTTCGAATATCTTGGCTTACCCGAGAAAAGGGTTCAGGTAACGGACTTGTTATCAGATGATAGACCGCAGGATTGGATACTGCTTGCTGATGGTACGGTAAAAGTTTCGATAAAGGAATTTAGCGGTAGGATATACAAATTTAAAATTTGATGACATGGAAGATTCATACAATCTGAATGCCCACAATAAGGAAGAGTTTCCGCCTGCGCATACTGCTGAGCATTTGTTAAATCAGACAATGGTTCGAATGTTTGGTTGTGAACGTTCAACTAACGCTCATATTGAACGTAAGAAGAGCAAGATAAGCTACAAATTGGATCATAAGCCTGACCGTCGTGATGAAAAGGAGATAGAAAGGCGCATGAATGAACTGATTGAAGAGGATTTGCCTGTGACGTTTGAATACGTCACACGTGATAACGTGCCAGAAGACGTTTCACTAGACAAGTTGCCAGAAGATGTTTCAGAAACATTGAGGCTTGTGCGCATTGGAGATTATGATGTATGCCCGTGTATCGGCAAACATGTACGTACTACATCGCAGATTGGACGGTTTGAACTGCTCGGAACAAATTGGAACGAAGAAGAACATATGTTCAGGATAAGGTTTAAAGTCGTACAATAATCATTAGATGCAAATAAGAACAAACCGGCTGATAAGAAAGAATATCTTATCAGCCGGTTTGTTTTATTATGTGTTAAGTTTTTTATCTGACAATTCTGACAGGGTGAGACATGTCTTCTTTCCATTCTTTCAAGAAGTTGTACCACTCCTTGTCGCTGTGGTATCCAAACGTTTCGTTGTCACTACAGAACGTTATCTGATAATTCAGTTCGTCGGTCTCTGTTTTTATTACATAAGCGTAGTTGTCCTTATTTGCGGTTTCTTCGCTTACAATATATTTTTGCGGTATGCATATGCCGAGTCCGACTGTTTCACGCTTGTGCCCTACGCTATCTTTTGCAGAGACAGGCCAATCCGTACCCCAACAGCCCCTCAGGCCTTTTTTGTCAGAGTATTCAGTTGAATTTTTAACGTTGATGAATCCAGTTGCGAACAGATAGTCACCAGCGGGCTTGTTGAATTTAACGTTAACGTGGCATGCCCTGTTGCCGGCATACAGTGTGTATAGTGTTGTCATGTCGATAGGTTGGGTACCTTCTTTGCCTGTATTAGGAGTCCAGCCCTTGTCTTTTACTTCGACTATCGTGCGTATTGGTCCGTATGAGATTATTTTCTGGCTTCTTCTGTCTACATTGTCGAGCATAGTTGGCTGTTGCCCATTCCAACCTCTTAACGTGCCCAAGCCCAAAGTTGAGCCTACCCATAACACGTCGTCGCCGTATTGTGCGGCCTTTTGATTCTTGTCTGGATAAAATTGTGTCTCTTTGAGTTCCAATTGCTTTTTGTATTTACCGTATATGTCGACAGTTTGGCGGTGATCAAAATATATTCTGTATGCCACCATGTCGTTCTCAAACGCAGCTCCGTGGTGGTGCAGGGTCCAATAAGGATTGGTTCCGTTGTTTACGGTCAGCTCAGAGATGTACAGGTCTTGTTTGTTACTCTCTTTGACTTTTTTGTTGCTAAGTAGCATTTCCACATATACTTGAGGCTCATACTTTTTCGGCTTGCCTGCATCGTACAGTGTTATGTCAAACTTTTTTGACGAGTTACCGTCAACGTTTGTTATGAAACAAAGTTCGTCTGCTGTTCCGTCTTGGTTTAAGTCATCAATTTGGTATGGTATTTCATTACCACTGTCTTTAACGGCTGCAGATTTAACATCCATTCCGTATTCTTTCAATTCTAGTACTATAGGAACGTTTATTTTGGGTTTCCTATAATCGTTTACAACGGTAATGCTAAATGTTTTTTGGGATAATACAGGCAAGGCTGCAAATAATACTAAAGCGTTTGTCAGTAGTTTTTTATTCATGTTTTTTTAAGTTTGTTATTTCATTATTTTGCAAAGATAGTTTAATTTTACGATAAAAATGAACTTACTATTTATTTGTTTGTTTTCATTAACACAAAGCGTCTTATATGAACATTAATTATTGACATGAATTTCTTTAAAATGGTTATCCCTTTTTTCAAACTGATTTTATGTTCGTATTATTGCGGATATAATATTTTTTGGCTCTAGTTTAACAATGCGTTGTAAAGTGGCATA